>JADGAZ010000027.1:0-21237 GCA_015231755.1 Magnetococcales bacterium
GTCGCCACCAGAACCGTCACCTTCTCCGTCACCGATTCCAACTCCAATGGCGAAGGGGCCGGGGCTTCCACCACCAGCGCCACGCGGGATATTGTTGTCCAGTCAGTCAACGACGCACCCACCTGGAACGGGACACCATTGCCCACCCCCATGGGCCGTGAGGGGGAACAGATCACCTTTGCCGTGACGCCGAATTCGCTGTTTGCCGACGTGGACAGCCCAAATTTGACCTTTTCCGTGGGGGCTTTGCCTGATTTTCTGCAATTTGATCCCACAACCAAAAGTTTCACTGGACTTCCCGGCACCGAGGACGTTGGCAAGCATACAATCTCCATCATCGCGACCGATGAAGCCGGGGCCACGGCCACGGTGGTGATTGAGTTGACCATCGAGGCAGCCACACCGGTTGCAGCGCCCCCGGTTGTGGCGCCTCCCACGGTAGAAACGACACCGATTGTGACTCCACCCACGGTAGCCGTGCCCCTGACTCTTCCAGAGAGCGCACCGGTTGAACCCGTGGTCGCATCCACGGCTCCCGCCGATGATTCAGCATCCTCCAGTATCGGCCAGGGACCGGATTGGCTGGGCATGGCCGGTCAAACCTCGGGGGGCGCCACAGCCTTCGATTTTTCCACGCCCAAGGATTCGGAACATCTGTTGGATGGCAGCCATTTCATTCCCGATCCACCGCAAGACCAAGCCGTTAGCAAGGGTGCCACCGCGGAATCGTTTGGCTTCACGGAACAGGCCCAGGCGCTTGGAAAAGGACTTACAGGTTCCGACGAAAACACCCTCTTTTCACAATCGGAATGGAATGAGAATTTCCAGCACGAAGGAGTGGAAACCGCGCAACCGGTAATTTCCGGCCCCAGAAGGATGGATCTGAAAATCGGCACCACGCTGCGGGAATCCGATGCCCAGGTCTTCACCCCTCCCATTTCGGATGCCGATCAAAAAAGCAAACGTGGCATCATGGGTTACGGGGTCACCGAGGGCAAAAGTCCCGAGCGCGGCATGCTGGGTTTGACCAGCCAGTTGAATGCCCATGGGGCCAAACGGTTCTTCTCCGAATTGCAGGAGTTGTTGGGAACGGTCCAGGAGAAAAAGGATTAACGGCACATTTATTGCTTAAGGATGAGCAATCATTCTCTTGCCATCCTCAGCGAAATGCCATGAACTTTTCTCCACTGCTGACGGGGAACCGCCGTTTTCCACTGCGCCACGGGTTGGCGTGGATCGGCATGGTGATGTGTGGTTGGGCCATGGCTGCGGATGGACCATCCAATCGCCAGGAAACACCGCCATCCATCGCACACACGTTGACGGAAATTCGCGCCTATCTGGTGCCCCGCACCCAAACCACGCTTTCGTCCCAGATCGACGCCGCGATCCAAACGCTTCCGGTCAAAGAAGGCGAGACCTTCGCAACCGGAGCCACCCTGGTGACCTTCGATTGCGCCACGCTGACAGCCCAACTCAACAAGGCGCGTACCGTCTTGCAGGCCGCCAAAGAGAAAAATCAGGTCATGCAACGGTTGGCGCAACTGCATTCGGTAGGCACCTTGGAGGCGGATGCCAGTCGGGGGGAACAGTCACAGGCCGAGGCGGATATCAAGTTTCAGGAAACCCGTTTGCGCGGATGTCGTATTCAGGCTCCCTTTGCCGGCAAGATTGCCAATCTGCTGGCGCGTGAGCATCAATACGTCACACCCGGGCACCAGTTGATGAAAATTCTCGATCATCGCCATCTGGAAATGGAAATGGTGGTTCCCTCCCGCTGGCTGACCTGGCTGAAGACCAAAGAACGTTTCACGATTCACATCGACGAGACCGGCAAGAGCTATCCGGCTGCGGTGATCCGTGTCGGAGCCGAGGCGGATCCGGTCAGTCAAACCATCAAGATTGTCGGGGAAGCGCTCGGAGAAAATCCGGAACTGCTGCCGGGCATGAGTGGTGTCGCCGTGTTTGCACCGCCGGCGGATGCGACGACGGTTTCACCCAAGACTCATCGAGCCGACTGATGCCGGTTCAAGGGGAAAAACTGATTCTGGGTCTCAGCGCCCTGCTGCAACTGGGAAAACGGGCCTTCGCCACCGAAAACGAAACCGCGTTCGCGTTTCTTGTGGTGAACGAAACCCATCTGATGACCCCCTATCGACAGGCGGTACTCTGGCGTCACGCCGACAAGGGCGCCGGCTCGGTGGTGGCGGTATCGGGTTCCCCGGAAGCCAACACGCGGGCGCCCTACATTGCTTGGCTCACCCGCATCCTGAGTGACGAATCCATCAAAAAACATAAAACCCCGGCCCGTCTGGCCGCTGCCGACATTACCGGGGAGGATGGCGAGGCATGGGAGCAATGGTTTCCCGCCCATGCCATATGGGTCCCGTTGATCACCGGACTCGGCAATCGTCTTGGAGGTTTGCTGCTGGTTAAGTCGGTCCCCTGGACCGATTCGGAAATCAAACTGCTCGCCAAACTGGCCGACTCCTACGCCCATGCCTGGGAGTTGGTCTACAAACGCTCCCAGGGGCATGGCCTGCTGTGGAAACCGTTGGTCCTGTCGCGTCAGAATTGGTTCCGCTGGGCACTGGGGGCGACGGTGGTTCTGATCTTTTTTCTGCCGGTGCGGCAATCGGCACTGGCGCCGGCCACGGTCATCGCCTTGGATCCCGCCGTGGTGCGCGCACCGCTGGATGGGATTGTGGAACGGATTCACGTCACGCCCAACCAAGAGGTCAAAAAAGGGGATCTGCTCATCTCGTTGGATGGATCGATCCTGCGCAGCCGGCTGGAGGTGGAAGAACGCACCCTGGCCATGCTGGAAGAGGAGTTCAAACAGATTCTCAAGCTGGCGGTCACGGATCCGGAAAGCCGGGTCCAGAAGAGAGTTCTGGAAAAGAGCCTGGAAAAACAAAATGCTGAAACCCACGGGGTCCGTTTGCAACTGCAACGCCTGCAAGTCTACGCCTTTCGAGACGGGGTGGCCTTGTTCAACGATGTCCACAGTTGGCAGGGCAAGCCGGTGCAGGTGGGGGAACACATCATGGAGATCGCCGATCCCGCCTCTTCGGAGCTGGAGATCCGGTTGCCGGTGGGGGATGCCATGGCCATGGAACCGGACGCGACCGTGACCCTCTACCCCAATCTGGATCCCCTGACCACCTGGAACGGCAAGGTCACCCAAATCGCCTACGAGGCGCGGGAGCTGGAAGGCATCCTCTGCCACGCCATCAAGGCCCGCTTTGATCCGGACGCGCCCCTTCCCCGGATCGGTCTGCGGGGCACGGCCAAGATCCACGGCCAAAAAACCACCTTGTTCTATTATCTGTTCCGTCATCCACTCACCTTGTTGCGGCAACGGTTGGGGCTGTGATCGACCCTGCGATTGACAGTGGCCGCCCGCCGCCGTTGCGCGAGGAGCTGCATCTTTTTCCCGGACCCACGTCCAAGGACGGCTCTCCCACCTGGACCTTGCGGGATCCGGCCACCAATCAATTTTTCCGGATCGGCTGGCGGGAGTTCGAGATTCTGTGTCGCTGGCGACGGGGCGCACCGGCCCGCATCGCGGAGTTGGTCTCCACGGAGACCACTCTGGAAACCACAACCGAAGATGTCCAGGAGTTGGTTCGGTTTCTCCTCGGGGCCAACCTGCTCCGTCCCCAGGGGGAACGGGGGTTGGCGCGGCTGAATCAACTGGTGGCCTCTACCCGACTCTCCTGGTTTCAGCATCTGCTGCACGCCTATCTGTTTTTTAGGATTCCGCTGTTCAATCCGGATCGGTTGTTGAAAAAGGGTCTGCCCTGGGTGGCCTGGGCCTTTTCCCGCTCTTTTTTTGTGGCCAGCGGGGTGGCGGGCGTAATCGGACTGCATTTCATCACCCGGCAATGGGAAATCGCCATGGCCACCTTCAGCGAGACGGATCTGCTGACCGAGGTGATGTTCATTTCCCTGGCCATGATCCTGACCAAAGCCATTCATGAACTGGGACACGCCTTTTCCGCCGTCCGAAACGGCTGCCGCGTGCCGACCATCGGGGTGGCGTTTCTGATGTTGTTGCCGGTGTTGTACACCGACACCAGCGAAGCCTGGAAACTGGCTTCCCGACGACAACGTTTGGTGATCGCCTCGGCTGGCATCGTCTCCGAACTGTTGTTGACCGCCTGGGCATCGCTGATTTGGGGCATGCTGCCCCTTGGCGGAACCAAGGATGCAATTTTTTTCATTGCCACGGTCAGTTGGATCTCGACTCTGCTGCTAAACGCCAGTCCGTTTTTGCGGTTCGACGGTTATTATCTGCTGTCCGACTGGCTGGATATCGAAAATCTCCACGAACGGGCGGGTCGTCTGGGACGCTGGAAGTTGCGGGAGTGGCTGTTGGGTCTGGGAGCGCCCTTCCCGGATGCCGCGCTGTACGATCGACGCACTTTTTTGATTCTGTTCGCGTGGGTGACCTGGATCTACCGATTTTTTCTCTATCTGGGGATTGCCCTGGCGGTTTACCACCTGTTTTTCAAACTCCTTGGGCTCATTCTCATGAGCGTTGAAATCGGATGGTTTCTGGTCAAACCGATCTGGGGAGAGTTGAAAGCCTGGATGCGACCGGAAACCCGGGTGCGCCTGAACAGACAGGTTGTGCTGTTTGTGACCCTGGTGGCCGGATTGATCGGCCTGATGTTGATCCCCTGGAAAGATTCGGTCCATGCTCCGGCCTTGTTGCAACGGGAGCGGCATGTCACCCTGCACGCCCCGGTGGCGGCACGGGTCGCGGAGCGTCTGGTTCGGGAAGGGGATCGGGTCAAGCAGGGGGATCTGTTGGTGCGTCTGGTCTCCGAGGATCTGGAAAACCAACGCCGGATCAATCAATCCCGCATCGATCTGTTGTCATGGAAACTGGCGTTCCGGGGGGGGACTCCCGCTTTGCTGAAACGTTCCCCCGTCACCGACAAAGAGCTGGCAATCGAATGGACCCACTGGCGGGAGTTGACCCGACAGCATCAACAATTGAGCATCACCGCGCCCTTCGACGGCTGGGTCGCCCAGGCCGGACGGGAGGTGCAACCCGAAGTGTGGGTGGCGGGAGGGGAAATCATCCTCACGTTGACCGACCCGGCCTCATGGCGGGCGGTGGCGTATGTGCGGGAGATCGATCTGCCCCGGGTCCGGTTGGGAGCCTCGGGGCTGTTCATCCCCGAGGGAATCGACTGGGAGCCGATCACAGGACAGATCACCTCTTTGACGGCGACGGGTTCCACCGCCATGGAAGAGACTCCGCTGTTCACCCAACACGGTGGCACGATTCCGGTACGACGGGACGCCCAGGGACGCTGGATTCCCACCACCGCCTTGTACCGGATCGAATGGCATCCGGACCAGAGCTTTTTCCCGCCTCCCCACCAGTTGCGCGGCACGCTTTTTCTGGAGAATCATGCCGCCGAAAGCCTGTTGTCGAGGCTTCGGCGACTGGCACTGGAAATCCTGATCCGAGAAACCGGTTTTTGATCAAACCGGGAATCACTCAGGCAGACACTCAGGCATAGGTACACAGATAGGCCGTATCCACCGCCACCTTGAGCTGAAACTTGGTGTTGGCCTCGACCACAAAACTTTCAAAGGGTTGAAAGGTCTGCCAATCGTCGCGACCCGGCAGCTTGACTGTCAACGCGCCGCTCACCACGGTCATGGTTTCCAACTGACTGGTGCCGAACTCGTACTCTCCGGGCACCATCACCCCCACGGTGGCGGGCAGGGTTGCGGTCTGAAACCCGATGGACTTGACCTGGCCACCAAAATATTCGTTCACCTTGAGCATGCTGCATGTCTCCAAAAAGACCAACCCATGAATGATAAGTTCCGGACACCTGACCAAGCCACCGGACCACAAGCAAACCACCGCGTGTCGCACACGGCAGTGTGACGCAATTCACACTACGGCACAGGTTGCAAAACCACCCGTCGATTCTTGGCCCGTCCGGCTTCGCTATCGTTGGAGGCCACGGGTTTGCTCATGCCCAGCCCGATGGCCGTCATCCGGTCAGCGGGGATGCCGTGTTCCACCAGATACTCCAGCACCGACCGCGCCCGTTTTTTCGACAGCGCCTCGTTGTAGCCCGGCGAGCCGACATGATCGGTATGGCCCTGAATCTCGATTCGCACCGCAGGGTTATCCACCAGCACCCGCGCCACCGCATCCAGCTCCGGATGGGAGGCGGGATCGAGTTCGTGACGGCTGGACTGGAACAACAGGTTCTCCAGCACCCAGCAACCGACATCATTCACCTTGGCGCCTTTCGGGGTGTCGGGGCATTGATCCAGTTCATCGCTCACCCCATCCCCATCCGCATCCAGGGGACACCCCTTTTCGTCCACCTGCACACCGTGGGGGGTTTTAGGACACCGATCCAGATCGTCCGTGACGCCATCCCCGTCACTGTCCAAAGGACACCCCTTCGGGTCCACCGGAATCCCTTTGGGGGTGGCGGGACACTGATCCAATGTGTCCTTGACCCCGTCGGAATCCGCGTCATTCAGGTCCGCACAAAAATCCACCGCCCCCCGATGATAACAGGGCGCTCCCCGGACCATGGACTCCAGCACCGTGGAAGATCCCTCCACCTTGAGTTCCTCCTGGTGGATCTGGGGGGCGCATCCAGCCACTCCCCCCGACAGCGCCACGACCGACATCCACACGACCAAAGGGGAACCCATACCGATTCTTTTCAACGACATGAAACGCCTCCCATGGGCACGCATCACCTACCTCCCCGCTTGGGACCAACCCATGGCGGTGCGCTTTTTACATTGAAAGTCGATGCGTTATTGATTATTCTATGCAAGTGATCTTCCGCACAATCAAACACTGCAATGCAAGAGGATTCCAATCCACCCCCCTCTTGTTTATCCATCCTTTGGACCGCCGGCCAGTCATTCAAAATGCGCAAAACCAACAAACTGCTACTCGTTCTGGGCACGATCTGCGTTCTGAGTCTGATCGGCACCTATTTCGCCCGGCACCAACTGACGGCCAACAGCAAACAACCACCACTTTATATCACAGTGGCCGGAAACACCACCGATAACGCACCGGATCCCCTGATGGACTCCATGCACAACGCGGCGGAGCTGGCCATCGAGCATTTCGGGCAGTCATCGCGCATGCCGGGCCGACAGGTCGTTCTGGAAAAGAAAACCGGCTTCGACACCCCGGAATCGGCCCAAAAGGCGGCCCGCGAAATCGCGGAACGAAACCAAAGCGCCGTGGTGATCGGCCACTGGCCCACGCCTGTTCTCAAGGCCATGGGACCGATCTTCGCCCAGGCCAACATTCCCGTGGTTTCCCTCTCTTCGGAACACCTCACCGACGCCGAAGAACGCCAATGGCTCTACCGCATGGTCCCCACGGTGGAAAACCAGGCCCAATTCCTAGGCAACTACGCCCGCAACGTGATCGGCGAGAAAATCGTCACCATCATCCATGACGACTCCACCTTCGGTCAGGCGATGATGGAAAACTTTGAAAAAATCTATCTGCTTTTCGGGACCAAAATCCACAAAAAACTCTCCATCTCCCGCGACGCCCCCGACAAGGAGGCCATCCTCGACCAGTTTGCCAAGGAAATCAAAGACAGTCAGGACGGCAGCGCCATCCTGCTGGGCCTCAACATGAAGGATGCCGCGATCTTCCTGAAAAAGGCCCGGGATCGCAAAGCCCGCAATCTGGTCATCGGGCCCGATCTGCTCGCCACTTACGCCTTTCGGGCCACGCTGCAACAGACCGCCGGTTCTCAACTCACCACGGCGGATTATACCAATCAACTGATCGTCTCCACCCCGCTGCTCTTCGACACCGCCAATCAGTCCGCGCAACGCTTCAAGAACCAGTTCGGCAACCGCAACGGCGGCAAATCCGCCGACTGGATCAGCGCCTACGCCTACGAAACCACCCAGGCGCTGCTCAACACCGTGGCGGAAAGCTGGAATCCCGATGCCGAGGTCAATACCACAACCGACCGACAAAAAATCGGGACGGCGCTCTCTTCCATTTTCAGTCTTGCCAACGACAAACAGAGCCTGACCGATGGCAATCTGTTCGGCGGACAGGGAAAAAACACCAAGCCCATTCTCGTGGGTCGCTACAGCGGCGAAAATCTGGTCTCGGCCTTGACCCAGCTCCATCCCATCAAGGAATCGATCCAGCGCAGCGGCACCACCAATTATCTGGAAGAGCTGCAACAAGGTCGCATGCTTTTCGTCAACGACCGCTTCATGTACAAGACCAACGTGGTCTATACCGGTTTCGAGGTGACGGAAATCTCCGATCTGAACATGGAGAAGAACACTTTTTCCATGGAATTCTTCCTATGGTTCCGCTATCGCGGCACGTTCAATCCCGAGGCCATCGAATTCGCCAACGCCACCGAAACCATCGAACTCAAAGAACCGGCGGAGTCGATCATCAAGGACGATATTTCCTTCAAGCTGTTCAAGGTCAAAGGGAAATTCAACATCGACCACCTCGACACCAAACGTCCCTTCGGCAGTCACGTCATTGGCACCTCCTTCCGCCACAAGACCTTGAACCGCAACAACGCCCTGTTCGTGGTGGACATTCTGGGCATGGGACTGGAGACCAACAAAACCGTCCTCGACATGGTGGGCAATCCCCAGGTCATCAGTACCAATCTGGGCTGGAAGGCCGATCAGGCCTGGATCTCCCAGGAACGCTTCCTGGCCAGCTCCTTGGGCAAACCGGCCTATGTGGGCTTTGGCACCGCCGAACCGGAGTTCTCCCGCATCGACTTGGGCATGATCATCAGCAAAGAGGAGTTCGCCGCCCGGGATTTCATTCCCTACGAATATTTCATTTATCTGGGAATCTTCGGTCTGATCGGCCTGATCTTCGCGCTCGGGGTGGACGCCAATACCCAGGGGGCTTTCTGGAAGATCACCTCCTGGTCCCTGCGGGTCACCTTCTGGCCCATCTTCCTGATCTCCTTCGGCAACCTGTTTCTCGACTACGCCTATCAACAACTCCCGCCACATCTGACGGAATATTTCCTGCTGGGCTACAAAGTGCTTTGGTGGCTCATTCCCGCCATGCTGACCACCATGGCCCTGGAACGGTTTCTGTGGGAACCCCTGGAACGACACGCCAATCGGGCCATTCCCAAGGTGATCCGCAACATTGGTGCCTTTCTGATCTACCTGCTGGCCGGATTCGGGATCACGGCGTTTGTCTTCGACGAAAAACTCACCAGTCTGCTGGCGACCAGCGGTCTGATCACCATGATCATCGGTCTGGCGGTGCAATCCAACATCGCCAACATCTTTTCCGGAATCGCCGTCAATGTGGAGAGGCCCTTTTCCGTGGGCGACTGGTTGAAGATCGGACCCAACGAAGATGCCCAACTCATCGACATCACTTGGCGCACCATGCGCTTGCGCACCCGGGAGGGGTTGATCCTGAGCATGCCCAACGCCAAGGCCACGGAGATGCTCATCATCAACTACAGCCACTCCAAGGAGACGGAACGCACGCTGCTGATTTATGTCTCGCCAACCCATGATCCCCAATGGATCAAGGAATTGCTGGTTCGGGCCATGGTGCAGTCCGAGTTGCGCGCCGACCGGATGCCCGAGGTGGAATTCCATGGAATCATCAATCAGTTGAGCCGCTGGGTAGCCAAGTACGAGGCCATTTACTGGATCAAGGATCACGTTTCCATCGATAAAACCGAAGCCGAAATGTGGGAGTTGATCTGGAAGTTGTTCAAAGAAAACGGCATTTCCCTGGCCCCCGAAACCGCTCCCCCGGTGTCGCCCGAAATCCTGCACGCCCTGCTGTTGCTGGAACAGGCCAAAAGCGCCGATGCGGACGACTCCGAAAGCGAACAGGAACGCAAAGACCAGGATGACCAGCAACAAGAAGGAGACAAAGCGGATGCAGACAAAAACAATCAGGGGTAGGATCGTGGGAATGCCCCGTGCATCCAATACCCGTTCTTCCCGGATCGCCGGTCTGCTGGCGATGTTTTGTCTTCTCGCCAGCCCCCTGTCCGGCCTGACGGCGGAGGCTCCACGCCAATCGACCAAACCGGAATCCCCACAGCAATCGACCAAACCGGAGTCCGGTTTGGCCACCCTGCTCCACGAAGTGACCGCGCAACACGAACGCATCCTGAAAACCAAAGCCAAACTGGAAGCCGCCGAACACCGTGCCCGGGAGGCCCTGGGGGATTGGTATCCGGCTTTGGATCTCACCGCCTCCACCGGTGGCGAGCGCCAACTCAAAGAGGCCACGGATGATACGTCGCTGCAATACCGGGAAATGGATGTCAAACTGACCCAGCGGATGTGGGATTTCGGCAAAACCAACAGCAAAATCAACAAGGCCGCCCAGGCGTTGGAAAAGGCCCGCGCCAACCATGACGCGGCCCTGATCAAACTGATTCTGGATGGCGCCAAGGCGGCCTTGAATGTGGTCAAAAACCGCGAAGCACTGCAACTGGCCAAAAAGGCGGAACAAAACATTCTGGATCAAGCCCAACTGGAAAAAAAACTGATTGCCGCCGGCGCCGGCATGGGCACGGACCTGTTGCAGGCCAAAGCCCAGCACGCTGCCGCCGAAACCCGTACCATTCGCGCCGAAGGGGCGTTGGTGAAGGCGGAAAACGAATTCCGCAAGCTGTTCAAACGCGAAATGAAGACCCCGTTGCCTCTGGACGGCCTGGAGGCCCATCTGAACGGCATCCAGCCCAAGGATTTACAAGAGGCCATCCAGACCGCCCTGACCAACAACGCCGAAAGCCGCGCGGCCCGCATCGACGTGCAAATCGCCCGGGAGGAACTGGGACAGACCCGTGGGGAAAAATATTTCCCATCCATGAACTTCGAGATGGAACACAAATGGCAGGACAACATGGCGGGCATCGAGGGACGCAAAAACATCTCGACCGCCGGGGTCAAGCTGAACATGCCCCTCAATCTGGGTCTGACGGCCATCAACACGGTGGAAGCCAGCCGCCTGGAACTGGTCGCCGCGGAAAACCAGTTGAACGACACCCTCAACAGCTCCGAAGAAGAGGTCCGCAACGCTTGGCAGGAGTTGATCACCCTGCGGGCCATCGCCATCACGCTGGACCGTCAGGCGAAAATCTCCGAGGGCTTTCTGGAACTGGCCCGGGAGGAACGCAAGCTGGGCAACCGCTCGCTGCTGGATGTGCTGTCCGGAGAGACCTCCCTGATCAACGCCCAAAGCGACGCGGCCTCGGCCAAGATTGATGTGTTGATCGGCATGATTGCCCTGCTCAAAAGCACCGGACAACTGGATCTGGGACTGTTTGCCGCCGCCGCGCCGCCGTCGGCATCCCGATGAACCACGACAAGCGGCAGGAGTCGTGAAAGAACTGTTGCGACGTTTGCTGGCCCATCCCCTGCTCGCCCTGGAGCTGGGTCTGGCCTCTTTGTTGGCCAATGGGCTGGCTCTGGCCTCTCCCCTGTTCGTCACCCAGGTTTTGAACCGCTATGTGGCCAGCGGGGTGGACGCCACCCTCCTGACCATGACCGCCGGGGTGATCCTGGCCATTGTGCTGGAATTCGCCTTCCGTCAAGCCCGCTTGCGACTGGCCTTGTCCATCGGCCTCCAGCGGGACCGGGATCTGACCACCGGAGCGTTGGGCATTCTGACCACCGCCCGGGCCGACCCCCTGCTGGCCCGACCCGCCGCGCAACGCCGCGAGATCCTGCGCGCTCTGGGCATCCTGCGCAGCGCCTATTCCGCCTCCAATCTGGTGGCGATTCTGGATGCGCCCTTTTCCCTGCTTTATCTGGGGGTGCTGACCCTCCTGAGTCCTCCCCTGGGGCTGATCGCGTTGGGATTCGTGATCCTATTGTTGACCTTCGGCGGAATCCGCAACCGTTTGACCCGCAAGCCGTTGCAACGGTTGAACGACATCCACGTGCAAAAAGAGGCGGCAACCCACACCCTGTGCGGACGAATCGACACCATTCGCGCCTTTGGCGGGGTGGCCTGGGTGCGACAGCGCTGGCAACGGTGGCACGAGGAGGGAGAAACCCTCCAACGCCATCTGGAAAACCGTCAGGGGGTATCCCAGGGGGTGCAAAACGCCTTGCAGGCCCTGATGTCCGTGGCCATCATCGCCGTGGGGGCCAAACTGGCGGTGGCCGGGGAGTTGCAGGTGGGTACCCTGATCGGGGCCAACATTCTCGCTTCCCGGGCCATGGGACCACTGCTGAGACTCGGCCCCCTGAGCGATCTGCTGATCCGCGCCGAACAGGCCTTGACCCAATTGGAACAGTTCGCCTCCCTGGCGGTGGAACGGGACTCCGGCGCGGTACTCAAGGAGTACCGGGGAGGGCTGGAACTCAAGGATCTGGCCAAAAGCCTGCCGCCGGCCCCGTTGCCGGTGTTCGAGTCGTTGAGTCTGACCCTGCCCCCTGGTGGGGTGCTGGCGGTTTCCGGGGACGACGGGTCCGGGAAAACCGTGTTGGCCCGCCTGCTGGTGGGACTGGCCGATCCGGATCGGGGACAGATTCTGGCGGATGGGGTGGATATCGGGCAACTGAGTCCCGCCTGGTGGCGTCGCCAACTGATCTATCTGCCCCGGGATCCGGAATTTCTCGACGGCACGGTGCGAGAAAACCTCACCCGTCTGGATCCGCAAGCCACACCCGACGCGCTGAATCGGGCCATCACCGCTGCCGGTCTCGCCCCCTGGCTGGACGAAACCCCCCGAGGACTGGAAACTCCCCTGGTGGATGACGGTCACACCCTCAGTCCGGACCTGCGCAAACGACTCGCCCTGGCCCGCGCCCTGATCGGTGGAGGCAAACTGGCGATCCTCGATGAACCCACGGAACACCTGAACGCCAAAGGAGTGCTGACCCTCTACGCCCTGTTGCGTCAGTTGTCGTTGCAGGGCACCACCCTGGTGGTGCTGACCAACGATCCCACCTTGCTGCGGGCCGCCTCGCTGGTGCTGGATTTGAACCAGAAACCCAAACCCAAACTCATCAGCCGGGTCGCCACGGATCCGGCCCCCGACTCCCCGGTGGACATCCCATGACCCCCCCCGGCTCCGCTTCCGTCTCCCCGCCCCACCCGACGGATTCGGGCACCCGGCTGTTTCTGTGGAGCTGCATCGTCGGGGTGAGTGCCTTTTTTCTCTGGGCCAGCATCGGCACGCTGGACATCATCAGCCTTGCCGTGGGCGAGGTGATCCCCTCGTCCCAGATCAAAAGCCTGCAACACCTCGAAGGGGGCATCGTGCGGTCGGTGCTGGTCCACGAAGGGGATACGGTGACCGTGGGACAGGACTTGGTCATTCTGGAAGCGGTCCGCAACGAATCGGAAGTCAAAGAGTTGCAGGCCCGCATCACCGCGCTGGAAATCCAGGCCATTCGCCTGCGTACCGAACTGGCCACCCCTCCCGGCGCCCAAACCACGCTGGAGATTCCGGAATCCCTGGCGCAACGCTCCCCCCGGGAAGCCCAGGAGATGCGCGACCATTTCACCACCCGTCAAAAACGGCTGCTGGAACAACAAGCCATTCAACAATCCTGGATCACCCAACGGGATCAGGAAATCAACGAAACCCGTTCCCAGATCCACTCCAGTCAGGAACTCCTGAAACATCTGTCCGAACAGGTCGGCATCAGCGAACAACTGATGCAAAAAGATCTCTCCAACCGCATGAAACATCTGGAACTGCTCAAGGAGTCCACCCGACTCAAAGGGGTGATCGCCGAAGCCGAAGCCCGTCAGAAACGGCTTCAGGGAGCCTTGCGGGAAGGGGAACAACGTCTGGCCACCATCCATACCACCTTTCTGGAAGAGGCGGGCAAAGAGTTGTCCGTGGTCACCGGCACCATCAAGGAGTTGACCCAACGGCTGGACAAACTCGATGACGCCTTGCGCCGCACCGTGTTGAAAGCTCCGGTGGATGGCGTGGTCAAGACCATTCATGTCCACACCGTCGGCGAGGTGGTGATGCCGGGAGGCTCGCTGCTGGAACTGGTGCCCTCCAACGATACGTTGGTGATCCAGGCCCAACTGCCCATTCAGGAGATCGGTTTCGTGGTCGCAGGCCAAAAAGCGATCATTCGGCTGGACTCCATGGGCAGCAACGGCTTCGACAAACTGGTGGGCACGGTCATCCACGTCAGTCCGGACTCACTGGTGGACAAGAAGGGAATGCCCTATTATCTGGCGCGCATTCAAACCGATCGCAATCATTTTACCGGTCAGGACGGAATCCATCACCCCTTGTTGCCGGGCATGCGGGTTCAATGCGCCATCGTCACCGGAACGCGTACCATGCTGGCCTATCTGATCGGTCCCTGGTTCACGTCCATGGACAACGCGTTGCGTGAGCGTTAAGCTTACTTACATATTCAAGGATGCACCTTCCTGAAACGAAAGCATCCATTCCACGCCCAACCTCTCTCGATCAGGAGGCACAACAGAGATGTCCGATCAAGATACCGAAGAACTGAAACGACTCGCCGCCGAACAGATCTCCGCCGGCCACATGGATCAAAACCGCTTGGATGCCATGAAAAGGCTGATCCTCGCCGATGGTGCCATCGATGACACCGAGGTCTCCATCCTGCGTGACATGATCCTGAAAACCCGTCCCGGAACCGCTCACGCGGTGTTGCGATCAGAAATCGAATTTTTATTCGCGCTCAACGAAGGCACCATCGGTAATCGCAACGACGAAGCCTGGAAAAGCTTTTTTATTTCTGCCGTGGCCGCTCACGTCTTCAAGGATGAATCCTCGGAAGAAGCCATCGACGAAAACGAAGCCATCTGGTTGATTTCCATGATCGAACGGGACAAACAATACGATCCCAACGAAATCGCCTTGC
This sequence comes from Magnetococcales bacterium, assembly GCA_015231755.1. Lineage (NCBI taxonomy): Bacteria > Pseudomonadati > Pseudomonadota > Magnetococcia > Magnetococcales > Magnetococcales bacterium. The sequence continues at coordinate 14,890 of JADGAZ010000027.1, forward strand.
TGGAATATCTGCAAGATCACGCCACCGATATTCCCACCAGTGTCAAATTTCGACTCGGCATGATTCTCGCGCTGACCTAGCGTATGTTTTTCCTCTTTGATCCTTCGTGCCAGGAAGAGGGCCACCATGCCCAATGACGACACTCTGCCAGAGACCATCCTTGCCGCACCGCACCACCGACCGGCCCCGCGGGTCATCTCCCCACCCGAGGAGACCACGCCCCTCACCCCCGGGCAACGCATCCAGTCCTCCATCACCTATGAACTGGATTCCAAAATCGGCACCGGCGGCATGGGAGAGGTCTACAAAGCCAATCTGTTGACCAATCTCGGCACCTCGGAACAGGTGGCCCTGAAAAAAATCCGGACCGATCTGGCCCTTTCCCAGGGGGAAGACCCCCAGGAAATGCTGGAACGGTTCCGTCGCGAAACCTCCATCATCGCCGAACTCAACGGACATCCCAATATCGTGGGATTCCGCGGGGCCGACATCATGGAAGGGTCCACCCATGCCAAGGATCTGTACTTCGTGATGGAGTATGTCCACGGCTTCGATCTCAAACAGTTCATGGCGCTGCACCGCATCACCAACAAAAACATCGCGGCCGGCAAGGCGTTGATGATCCCCAACGAATTCGTCGGATTCATCTTGTTCCGGGTGGCCAATGCCCTGCATCACGCCCACACCTTCCGGTTCTCGAACGGCTCCCGGGGCATCGCCCATCTGGACCTCTCCCCCGGAAACATCCTGATCAACTCCCAGTTCGGATTGATCAAAATTTCCGACTTCGGCATTGCCAGCAATCTCGAAGACCTGCGCCTCAAAATCGCCAAAGGCTATTTCCTCGGCAAACCCACCTACATGGCCCCTGAACTGATCCTGCAAAACCGGGCCAATACGGCGGATTTCACGGTGGATTTCTACAGCCTGGGGGTGATCATCTATCAACTGCTCACCGGCATCAATCCCAATCGGATTCCCGGATTCAACCTGGTGCGCAAAGAAAAAATCGCTGACACCATCGCCGAATTCCAAAAACGTCCCCTGATCCCTCCCCATCAAATCGCCAAGGGGGTGGACGAAGCAATTTCCGCGATTGTCATGACCATGATGGAATACAAACGGGAGAACCGTTACTCGTCGGCACGCAAAATCCGGGATATCATCGGTCAGGCCATCTACAAACGGGGCTACGGTCCCACCGATCACTCCTTCGCCCTGTATCTGACCAAACTCAAAATGTTGCAGATGGTCCACATGCAAAAAGATCCCATGGGCAACCTGGAGATGCGCAGACTCGGTCGCCGGGAGTACGATCACAAAATGTTGGAAGTTGTCGAAGTGTTCGAGGATGAGGCCGAGCCGCTGTGGCTGCACGGCGACGCCATCAGCCAGTTGGCGGACGGCAAGAATCCCTGTCGAGCCTGATCATCCGGCCTTTTGGGCCGGGATCGTGTCGGGCGGGATCCTGGCCGTGGCCGCCCGAGATTCCACCGCCATCTCCGGCGGGTGAAACGTGGAGTGGTCAGGTTCAACCATGGGCCGTCTGAACCGTGGAGTGGTCAGCCATGGGGTCTGGCCAGACGGGATGATGCCCCGGATCATCCGGATGCTCGGAATCCACCCGCCAATCGGTCCGCGGATTCTCCCCATGATCCGGGACAAAGGCCGCAACCCCGACCTGGGCGCCATCCCCCTCTCCCCCATGGACGGCCCCTGTCTCCCCCAGAATCAACGCGCCAAAATTCACCTCTTTGGGCGCTTCCACGGGAGTCACATCGACACGGGACTCAACAGGCGTAACTCCCTGGGGCAACGGCGCGATCCACACACCACTCTCCTTCGGCGCCGGTTCGATCGACACATCACTCCCGGTTGACGCCGACCCGGATGAAGCCACCTCGCGGGAATCGAAAAAGGAGAAAACCACCTCCGCCATGGTCCCCTTTTCTCCGTCCACGGTCTGGAAGGTGGCATTGGCCGTAACCTGATTCCCTTGCAGTTGCGTCACCTCGGGCCGACTGCCCGACACCCCCAAAGAAACGATCCCCAATTCACCCAAAGCGTGCAACTCCCCGGCAGAAGAGACGCCATTCTGATCGCCATCGAGCCATACCTGAAGCCGGCTGAACCCCTCATCCAACCCATCCACCTGACCATCCCGATTCCCGTCCAGGGTGGACAGGGCATGCAAGCTGGAATCCGCGCCGGGAACCAGATATTCGGAGACCAACTCCCCGATTCCATCGATCCGGCCATCCCCATTGACATCCATCACCAACAATCCATCACCCGGGGCAATCCACCCGGTCTGATCGGACAGACCATCAGCGTTCATATCGAAGGCCACCCCCTGCTCCCGGGAGGTCAATTGAACGCCATTGTGATCCAGATCCAATACCAACGGATCGCCCGACACACAGGTCACGGTGAGCGTATACGTGCCCGACGAACTGCCATAGCCTGCGGCAGATGCATAATAATTGCCGGTGTAAGACGCGGTATAACTCAGCCTGGAGTTCAGACCATCCCCACTATCATCATCGAATCCCAATTGACCCCCTGAACTGTTATAAAAATAAAAATAAGAGTCACTGATTGTTCCTTTGCCGGTTGGCTGACCTTCCAGATCAAACCGGTAGGTGCTGCCACTTTGCAAAGCCACCAGAAACCAATCCGAATCCCCGCCGGAATCCACCGTGCCCGTGACGGAACTGCCCACTTTGATCGAAGCCGCCGTGCTGGTATTGCCTTGAATTTCCGTGCCAACCGATGCCGTGGCGCTGCTGACCACGCTTTCCGCCGTGCCGTGACCATCCGTGTAACTGGCGGTCACGGTGACGGTCTTCCCGGACTGGGACGAGGTCAAGACAAAACTGCTGCCGGTGCCGATGTTGGTGCCGTTGGCCTTCCATTGATAGCTGACGGTATTCATGCCATCGGCATCCGACAGGGTATTGGAGGCCGACAGGGTGTAACCCACATACGGGTTTCCCGAAATGAGGACACTGCCCGTCGGCGCATCGTTGAGATTGGCCACACTGGCGGTGGCGCTGCTGGTGGTGCTTTCCGCCGTGCCATGACCGTCGGTATAACTGGCGGTCACCGTGATGGCCTTGCCCACCTGGGCCTCGGCCAACACCAGGGTGGAACCCGTGGCACCCGCGATCGCCGTTCCTGCCGCCTTCCATTGATAACTCACCGTCCCCAGACCATCCGCATCCGTCAACGTGTGAGAGGCGGTCAGGGTCTGGCCCTGGGTGACGGTGCCGCTGATGGTGACACTTCCCGTCAGGGGGTCGTTGACATTGGCCACACTGCCGGTGGCGCTGCTGGTGACGCTCTCCGCCGTGCCGTGACCATCGGAGTAACTGGCCGTCACCGTGATGGCCTTGCCCACCTGGGCCTCGGCCAGCACCAGGGTGGAACCCGTGGCACCCGCGATCGCCGTGCCTGCCGCCTTCCATTGATAACTCACCGTCCCCAGACCATCCCCATCCGCCAACGTGTGGGAAGCGGTCAGGGTCTGGCCCTGGGTGGCGGTACCGCTGATGGTCACACTCCCCGTGGGGGCGTCGTTGACATTGACCACGCTTCCGGTGGCGCTGCTGGTGACACTCTCGGCGGTGCCATGACCATCGGTATAACGGGCGGTCACCGTGATCGCCTTGCCCACCTGGGATTCGGTCAAAACAAGGGTCGTGTTGGTGGCATCCGTGATCGCCGTGCCATCCGCCTTCCACTGATAACTCACCGTCCCCAGACCATCCACATCCGCCAACGTGTGGGAAGCGGTCAGGGTCTGACCCTGGGTGGCGGTGCCGGTGATGGTCACACTCCCGGTGGGGGCGTCATTGACATTGGCTACGCTTTCGGTGGCGATGCTGGTAAGACTCTCGGCAGTGCCGTGGCTATCGGTATAACGGGCAGTCACCGTGATGGTTTTACCCACCTGGGATTCGGTCAGAACAAGGGTCGTTCCAGTGGCCTCCTCAATCGCTACCCCACCCGCATTCCATTGATAACGCACGGTTCCCAAACCATCTCCATCCGCCAACGTGTTGGATGCGGTCAGGGTCTGACCCTGGGTGGCGGTGCCGGTGATGGTCACGCTCCCGGTGGGGGCGTCGTTGACATTAAGCACCGCGCCCGTGGCGCTGCTGGTGACACTCTCGGCGGTACCATGACCATCGGAATAACTGGCGGTTACCGTGATGGCCCGACCTACCTGGGATTCGGTTAAAATAAAAGTCGTTCCTGTCGCTTCCTCAATCGCCACTCCATCCGCATTCCATTGATAACGCACGGTTCCCAAACCATCTCCATCCGCCAACGTGTTGGATGCGGTCAGGGTCTGACCCTGGGTGGCGGAGGTGCCGGCAATGGTCACGCTCCCGGTCGGGACATCATTGACATTGGCCACCGCATCCGTCGCAATGCTGGCGATACTTTCCGCTGTGCCATGACCATCGGTATAATGAGCCGTCACCGTGATGGCTTGACCCACCTGGGATTCAGTCAAAAGAAAAGTCGTTCCGGTCGCCTCTTCGATCGCCACCCCATCCGCCTGCCATTGATAACTTATGGTTCCCAAACCATCCTCATCCGCCAGGGTGTGGGAGACGGTCAAGGTCTGGCCCTGGGTGGCGGTGCCAGAAATGGTGACACTCCCGGTGGGGGCATCGTTGACATTGGCCACACTGTCGGTTGCACTGCTGGTGACGCGCTCCGCCATGCCATGACCATCGGAATAACTGGCGGTCACCGTGATGGCTTGGCCCACCTGGGATTCGGTTAAAATAAAAGTCGTTTCAGTCGCTTCCTCAATCGCCACTCCATCCGCATTCCATTGATAATGCACCGTTCCCAAACCATCCTCATCCGCCAAGGTGCTGGAGACGGTCAGAGTCTGACCCTGGGTGGCGGTGCCGGTGATGATCAAAGTACCGGTCGGATCGTCGTTGACATTGGCCACCGTCTCGGTCGCGTCGCTGGCGATACTTTCAGACGTGCCATGACCATCGGAATAATGAGCCGTCACCGTGATGGCTTGGCCCACCTGGGATTCGGTTAAAATAAAAGTCGTTCCAGTCGCCTCCTCGATGGCCGCACCATCCGCCTGCCATTGATAACGCACGGTTCCCAAACCATCCTGATCTGCTAGGTTATGGGAAGCGGTCAAAGTCTGGCCCTGGGTGGCGGTGCCGGTGATGGTCACGCTCCCCGTGGGGGCGTCATTGACATTGGCCACCGCATCCGTCGCGTCGCTGGTGACGCTTTCACCGGTGCCATGACCATCGGTATAACGGGCCGTCACCGTGATGGCCTTACCCACCTGGGTTTCCGTCAACACAAAGGTCGAACTGGTCGCCTCCTCAATCGCCACACCATCCGCATTCCATTGATAACCCACGCTCCCCAATCCATCCCCATCCTCCAGGGTGTGGGAAGCGGTCAGGGTCTGACCCTGGGTGGCGGTGCCGACAATGGTCACGCTGCCTGTGGGGGAGTCGTTGCTGTTGGTCACTCCCGTGGTGGCGCTGCTGGTGACACTCTCGGCGGTGCCATGACCATCGGTATAACGAGCCGTCACCGTGATCACCTTGCCCACCTGGGTTTCCGTCAACACAAAAGTCGGATCGGTCGCTTCCTCGATGGCGACACCATCCGCATTCCATTGATAACGCACACGCCCCAATCCGTCGTCATCCGCCAGGGTATCCGAAGCGGTCAGGGTCTGACCCTGGGTCGCCGTACCCGCGATGGTGACACTCCCGGTGGGGATATCGTTGATATTGGCCACCGCAGTCGTGGCACTGCTGGTGAGGCTTTCGGCGGTGCCATGACCATCGGTATAACGGGCTGTGACCGTCACAACCTTGCCCACTTGGCTTTCCGTCAACACGAAGGTAACGCCAGTCGCCCCGGTGATCGCCGTGCCATCCGCCTGCCATTGATAACTCACCGTCCCCAGACCATCCCCATCCGCCAGGGTATTGAAAGCGGTCAGGGTCTGGCCCTGGGTGGCCGTGCCGGCAAGGGTGACACTACCCGTGGGGGCATCGTTGAGGTTGGCCACACGGCCAGTCCCACTGCTGGTGAGACTCTCGGCGCTACCGTGACCGTCGGTGTAACGGGCCGTCACTGTCATCACCTTGCCCACCTGGGATTCGGTCAAGACAAAAGTCGATCCCGTGGCACCCGAAATCGCCGTGCCATCCGCCTGCCATTGATAGTTCACCGTCCCCAGACCATCCAGGTCCGCCAGGGTGTGGGAAGCGGTCAAAGTCTGGCCCTGAGTGGCGGTGCCGGCCAGGGTGACCGTTCCCGTCAGAGGGTCGTTGACAT
>JADGAZ010000027.1:21334-51868 GCA_015231755.1 Magnetococcales bacterium
CTTTCCTACCTGGGATTCGGTCAAGACAAAAGTCGAGCCGGTCCCGCCCGTGATCGCCGTGCCATCCGCCTGCCAGTGATAAACCACCGCCCCCAGACCATCCAGGTCCGCCAGGGTATGGGAGGCGGTCAAAGTCTGACCCTGAGTTGGGGTACCGCTGAGGATGACACCACCCGTGGGGGCATCGTTGACATTGGCCACCGTGGCGGTTGCGGCACTGGTGAGGCTTTCACGGGTTCCATGGCCATCCGTATAGCTGGCCGTCACCGTGATGGCTTGGCCCACCTGGGATTCGGTCAGAACAAAGGTCGATCCCGTGGCGCCCGGAATTGTGACGCCCGCGGCTTGCCAGTGATAAACCACCGTCCCCAGACCGTCCTCATCCTCCAGGGTGTTGGAGGCGGTCAAAATCTGACCCTGGGTTGGGGTGCCGCTGAGGGTGACGTTGCCAGTCGGCACATCGTTGACATTGGCCACCACACCGGTCGCGCTGCTGGTGATGCTTTCACCGGTACCCTGGCCATCGGTATAACTGGCTGTCACCGTGATCGCCTTGCCCACCTGGGCCTCGTTCAACATCAGGCTCGCCAGGGTCGCTCCGGCAATCGCGCTGCCATCCGCATTCCACTGATAATGGAGCACCCCCAAACCATCCCCATCCGCCAGGGTATGGGAGGCGGTCAAAATCTGACCCTGGGTTGGGGTGCCGCTGAGGGTGACATTGCCTGTGGGCATGTCATTCACCAGGGTTACCCGCGCCACATGAGTCGCCGTCACCGGACTTGCCACCCCGTCGGAAAGCACGATGGAAAACGTGACATCCTGGGACCAGTTGACCCCAGGGGTGAACATCACCCCGGCCAACAGGGTATTCAGATCGGCCACCCCCCCGCTGGCTGACCAGACTCCATTTGCAAACGTGGAATGCGCACTCCCGGCAGAGGCGGTGGACAGTGTCCCGGCCCCCGCATCGCTCAATGTGACGGCAACCGTGAGTCGGGCATCCGCATCCACATCCCCCACCAGGATGTTACCCAGATTCAGAGGCGATCCATCCTCGGTGAAGCGGTCTTCGTTGCCGGGGACAATCAGGGTCGGGGGATCGTTCGCTGGCTGAATGGCAATGGTGGCGGTGGAGGCCGGAGAGTTCCGATTCGCATCCCCCGCGTCCACCACCACATACTCCAAGGTGGCGGCGGTTTCCCGGTTGGCGTCGGGGGTGAAACGCAGATCCACATGGCCCTGGTTCAAGACCAAACGGGTTCCGCCAGCCCCCAGAGTGATCCCGCTGCCATCCTTACCGCTGGTCACGGTTCCTCCGGTCACGGAGAGAATCCGGATTTCACCGGGAACCTGACCGAAATCCGGATCAAACAAAAGGGCGGGGGTCAACCGTATATTGGCCTGGGAGGGTGGCGACGCATCCTCGACGATGGTCACCACCGTGTTGCCGCTATCGGTGACCGTCACCGGACCACCGGCAGCGGGCAGATCGTTGGCCGCCACGACAGTGACCCGCTTCAATCCTTGCAAGGCCATGCTGCCATCGCTGACCAACGTGGCGATGGTGAAGGTCCGATCCCAATCCGCCGCAGGAGTGAAGGTGACCTGAGACAACAGCCGATTGACATCCACCAACGCTCCATTGGCCACCCAGGTGGTGCCATCGAAGGTGGAGGTCACCTTGCCTTCGGTGGCCACCGATAGCGTTCCCACCGAGGGGGAAGCCAGGGTCAAGGTCACCACCACATTGGCGCTGTCCGGATCGCTCACCACAATCGGAGTCAAAACAAAAGCCGCTGCCCCTTCGGCAAACGTCTCGGGGGCGGACAACTCCGTGGCGGCGGGAGGATCGTTGACATTGGTGACCGTGATCGACAGGCTTTTTTCCAGGGTCAACCCCCCTTGATCCTTGACCCGGGCCACCACCGAATAACCGCCGGCATCCTCGAAATTGGCCAAGGCGTCGGGTTTCAATTGCAACCGGTTGTCCACAATCTCAAACAGTCCGCTGGGGTCCGAAACCAGTTCAAACGCGGCCACATCCCCCCGGTCCGGATCCGTGGCCAACAGCGTTCCCACCAACGCCCCCGGGGTGTTTTCCGCCACCGTGGCGCCGGAAAGAAACAGATCCCCCGGAGCCTCGTTGACATCCGTGACGGTGATGGTCCAATCCTGTTCGGTGGACGCACCCCCCGAATCCGTGGCGCGCACCCGTACCGTATGACTCGATCCGGCCTCGAAATCAAAGGCAACCCCGTTCGCCAATTCCAACCGATTGCCAGTCAACCCAAACCATCCACCCGGATTGGCCACCAGGGTGAAAACAACCGAATCCCCCGCATCCGGATCCGAAGCCGACACAGTGCCCACGACCGCGCCGATCCGGTTTTCGGCGACGGTCAAAGCCGACAGACCCAATCCCCCCGGAGCCTCGTTGACATCGTTGACCCGGACGACAAACGCCTGTTCCACGCTCGCCCCGGCGGTATCCGTGGCCCGCACCCGTAGCGTATGGCTGGAGGCCAACTCGAAATCCACCGACTGATCCGGCTTGAGACGCAACGTGTCGCCGTCCAGGGTGAACACGCCCGCGCCATCGTCCACCAGACTGAAGGTCACCCCATCGTTATTGTCCGGATCCACCACCGACAAGCGGCCCACCGACTCCCCGATGCTGTTTTCGCTGATGGAGGCGTTGGTGAGAGCGATCCCGGTGGGGGTTTCGTTGACATTCCCCACCGTGAGGGTGATGCTCTTTTCAAAGGTGGCTCCTCCTGTGTCCGTGGCCGCAATGCGCACCAGATGGGTGGTGGCCGTCTCGTAATTGGCCGCCTTGTCGGCCCGCAGGCGCAACGCGTCACCCGCCAGCTCAAACAGACCGGAAGGATCGGAGACCAAAGCCAAAGTCACCCCATCCCCCACATCCGGATCCATCACGCTCACCCGTCCCACGGTGGCGCCGATGTCGTTTTCCAGCAAAACCGTATTGGATAACGTCAGATCCCCCGGGGCCTCGTTGAGATCCGTGACCGTGAGGCTCCACGCCTTTTCCAGGGAGAGTCCCGCCGTATCGGTCACCCGGATGCGCACCACATGGGAGGAGGCCTGTTCAAAGTCCAAGGCGCTGCCCGACTTCACCCGCAATTCGGCGCCTTCCACGGTGAACAGCCCGGAATCATCCCGAACCAAAGCGAAAGTGGCCGTATCCCCCCCATCCGGATCCACGCCCGCCAGGGTGCCGACCAGCGCCCCGGCCTGATTCTCGGTCACACGGGTTGTGGACAAGGTGATCTCCGTGGGCGCCTCGTTCACATTCCCCACGGCAATGGTGAGATTTTTTTCAAAGGTGGCCAGGGTGTTGTCCGTGGCCCGCACCCGGATCGTCAGGCGTTCGGCGTTTTCAAAGTTGGCCGCCGCATCCGGTTTCAATTGCAGAGTATCGCCTTCGATCCGGAACAATCCGGAAGGATCGTTGATCAGGCTCAATGTAGCGGTGGCATCCGCATCCGGATCCACCACCGACAACACCCCGACCGTGGCACCGGCCTGATTTTCGAGAAGGGTGGCGCTGGACAGTTGAATGTCGGTGGGAGGATTTTGCAGATCCGTGACCTCGATGCGAAACTCGGCATCGAAGGTGTGGGCCGCCCCATCGGTCACCCGCACCCCGAGCAGATGGGATGTCGCCCCCTGCACCTGGGCGCTTTTGCCCTCCTGAAGCTTGAGGGTCTCCCCGACGATTTCAAACAGTCCCATGGGATCGGAGATCAGGGTCAAGGTCGCCTGATCCCCCACATCCGGATCCGACACGGTCAAAGTCCCCACCACGGCGCCGGCCCGGGTCGCGGAGACCAGGGTGCTGGACAGATCCAGACCCGTTGGGGACTCGTTGACATCGGAAACCCCGATCACGAAGCTTTTTTCAAAAGAAAGTCCACCCCGATCCAGGGCCTGCACCCGCACCGTTTGGGAGGCGGCGGACTCGAAATCAAGAGCCACATTCCCCTTCAAGGCGAGCTGGCCATTGGTCAATACAAACAGCCCGCCTCCATCGTTGACCAGTGAAAAACTCACCACATCACCCAGATCCGGATCCAGCGCGCTCAACGTGCCGATGACAGCGCCCGCACTGTTTTCGGCGACCTTGACCGAAGACAGGGTAATGTCCGTGGGAGCGTCGTTGACATCCGTGACCATCAAGGTCCACTCTTTTTCCAAAGAGGCACCCGAGCTGTCGGTGGCCCGCACCCGCACCAGATGGGACGCCGCCAACGCGGCATCGGCCATGGCTCCCGCCGCCAGTTTCAAGGTGGTGCCCTGGATGGCAAACAAGCCGGAAGCATCCTGAATCAACTCGAACGCAACCCGATCTCCGGCATCCGGATCCACCGCCGAAAGGGTTCCCACCACCGCCCCCGCGCTTTTTTCCGCGATCGTGCGGCTGGAAAGGGCCATTTCCGTGGGAGCCTCGTTGATATCCACCACGGTGATGGTGACATTTTTTTCCAAGGTGGCGTTGCCCGCATCCGTGGCCCGGATGCGCACCGTGTGGGTGGCGGCGGATTCGTAATCCGCGGCGACACCGGCCTGAAGTTTCAAGGTATGGCCATCCAGGGTGAACAGGCCGTCGGAATCCGCAACCAAAGTCAAAGTGGCCGCGTCTCCCAGATCCGGATCCGTGACCGTGATGGTCCCGATGGTCGCCCCGGCCTGATTTTCCGTCACCCGCGTCGCCGAAAGGGTCAGATCCGATGGGGCTTCGTTTAGATTGGTGACCGGCAGGGTGAACACCGTTTCCAGGCTGGCTCCCCCCCGATCCGTGGCCCGGATCCCCACCTCATATTCCGCAGCACTTTCGTAATCCACGGCGACCCCGGCCTTCAGCCGCAGTTCCGACCCTGAGATCTCGAACACCCCCGCTTTGTCCGTGACCAACTCCCAAACCACCTGATCACCCGCGTCCGGATCCGTGACCGACAAAATACCCACCGTGGCGCCGGCACTGTTTTCCTGCAACGCCCGGCTGGAGAGGGCCATCCCGGTCGGGGCCTCGTTGACATCGATCACCCCCACGACAAAACTCTTCTGGAAGCTGGCGCCGGCACTGTCCGAAACCTGGATGCGCACCCCGTGGGAGGTGGCGGACTCAAAATCGAGCGCCTGATCCGTTTTGAGTTTCAAGGTGGCATCCACCACCTCGAACCAGCCGGACGGATCCCCCACCAGGGAGTAGGACAGACCCGCGCCGGAGTCCGGATCAACCCCGGACAAGGTTCCGATCACCGCCCCGGGTTGATTTTCCGCCACCGAATGGTTAGACAGCAGCAGGTCGGTGGGCGGAGCGTTGACCACCACCACATTGGCCGGTCTGGGCGCCGCGTCCAGCAGACTCACCGGCACGGGCACGGCAACCGGCAGAGGCGGGTCCGGCAAAGGCGGGGGTACGACGGGCACGGTGGGCATCGGGACAACCGGACCCGGTTCGACGGGTCGGGCGGTTTCGGCGACCGGCGCGGGCGTGGCCGGGGTGGTCGCCGGGGTGGTGACAGCCGGAGCCGATGGAGCCGGGTCCGCACGGGGGGATTCCGTGGCCCGGTTGGGGTTGTCGGCCAGCGCCACGAACGGGGCGATATCACTCACCCGCTCCACCCCCTGCCCCGTGGCCATGGCCACCAGGGTTTGATCCACATGATCGCTTTGCAGGCCGGAAAGAGTCTGGGCGATGCTTTCCGCCATGGCCTTGGCTTCGGTCATGGCCTGGGCAACGGGCGTGCCGGATTGAAGGGTTTCCCCCAGGGTTTCGGCAAAGGAGCGGCCACCGGGGAGATTGACCAGCGCCTGTTCCAGATTCTGACCGCTCGCCATGGCGGTCATCAGTTGGGCCGCCTCGGAGGTGACCGGCTGCTGCAAAGTCGATCCCAAAGCCGCCACGGCCTGCGGCGCGGCCACCGCACTCTCCAACGCCTGCAAGGGAGAACGGCCCGCCTGGATCATCTCCGTCAGCACGTTTTGAAACAGGGCGGCCCCGTTGCCGGTCAGCAGACCCGGCATGCCATTCAACGCCCCGTCCATGGAGCCGCCATTGGCCATGGCCAACAATAGCGCCCCCATGGGGGAATCCACCCCCGCATGGGCCGCGCTGGCCGCCTCCCGGGAGGCGGTGGCCGCTTTCGTGGCGGTGGCCTGGGCCGTGGCCATGCTCTGCCCTTCGGCCAGGGCGGTCATCAAGGCGTCGGCAAAACTTCCGGCCCCCTCCCCGCCTCCCCCCGCCGATTCCAGGGAGGCGTGAACATTGTCTCCGCTGGACAAAGCCGCCAACAGCGACAGGGTTGGCGTCATCGGCCCCTGAAGCGCGCTTTCCCGGGCCACCGCATCCCGGGAGACGGTGGCGGCCTGCTGGACAGCCACATCCATCCGCGTCCCCCGTTCCAGGGTATCCAGCAAGGCGTGCTGAAAGGTTTCCGCGCCGGTATTGCTCCCGGACTCGTTCTTGCCGATCAGGTCGGCGAACAGGCCATCCAGGGTTTGTCCCTCAGCCAACCCTTTGGAAAACAGTTCGAGAAAAGTGGCCTGTCCGCTATCCGGACCCTGCACCGCGCTCCAAACGGCCATGGCCGAAGTGGTGGAGGCATGGGCCTCGGCCAAGGCGGTTTTGCTGTCCGCGCCACTGGCCAGGGCATCCAGCACATTCCGGCCCAACAACTGGGTGAATGGCGCGCCGCTCTTGTCATCCGCAGGGGGGGCGACCTTGGCCAGCCACTGATCCACCGTGGGACTGTCCTGATCCCCGGCCAACACCGCAAGCAGACGATTGGCCTCATCGGTGGGCTGTTCCGGGGTCAAGGCGAGATGAATCTCATGCCAGAAGGCCTTGACCGCATTCCGATACCCCTCTTCGGGGGCTTCACCGCCGCTCAACTCCCGCAACAAAATGGTTTTGAACCGGCTGATGGCCTGCGTCACATGGGGAGTTTGGGCGCCGAGGGTATTGGCCTTGTCGCTGTGTACCGACAACAGCCTGGCAAACGTCTCGTCCAGACCTTGACCACTCCCCATGGCGGAAAGAAGCGCCGCGATCTCTTGCGGGGAAATGTCAATCTCGGGCACCGGCAAGGCGTCGGTGGGGGGTGAAGGGTGCGGTTGGGTGTTGGGCATGTCGGTCATCCATGGGGAGAGGCTAGGTGGCCAGCAGGACAGACGACACCAAAAATGCGATCACTTCCAGCCGAATTCATTCTAGCAAAGCCGCAGAACGAAATCCAGCAATCCCGAAGCGATGACACATTCGATAATACCATCAAAATGAAAGAGTTGACCAAAACCGCCCCGGGGAGCGCCAACACCACTCACCGGCTGTCAGGATTCCACCATTTCCATCTCGTTCCCCTTCTTTCCGGACCCTGCCAACCACGCGGCCATTCTCCCGACAGACCCATAAAAAGTAATTGTTTTTTCAATATTTCGATCAATACCGCTCCCGCACCGAAAGGACGGCATGGGGCTTGCTAAATGTTCCGCAAACCGGAGACGAAAAATGGCGAACAAAGATTCATGTTTTTATTAATTTTATGAAAGTACAGACTTTTTTTAATTCTACTCTATAAAGCTTCTCACAAGAACACAATCAGCGAAAATGACGGTCCGACCCCCGGGTCAAGCCAATTTTTCGCGACAAACTCAGAGGAGACACGGGAACATGTTGGAACGGCGATTTGTCTTGAAAGCGATGGCGTTATCCATGACAGGGTTGCTGTTGCCGGTCTCCATGGCGCATGCCGCCATGAAGCCGCGGATCACCGATGTACGTTTCTCGACCACACCCAACCGTACCCGTATCATTTTCTCTCTGAATCAGGAAATCAAACACTCTCTGGCCGCCATGAAGAACCCCGACCGGGTGGTCCTGGACATGCGGGATACGGAAGTCTCGACCGATTTGAATCTGTTGACCTTTTCCGATCCGATTGTCCGCAAGATCCGCACGGACGCCCTCAACAACGGCACCATGCGCACGATCTTTGAACTCAACGAAGAAGCCCGCACCCGCGCCTTCATCCTCAAAGACACGGATGGTGGACGGCCCCGTCTGGTGGTGGAGTTTGTCTCCAGCGACGCCAACAACGAAGCCAATGCCAACGAGCCAACCCCCAAAACCAGATCGGTTGCAGCCCGGGGCAACAGCAACAAACGGGATATCGTCATTGTGCTGGATCCGGGACATGGCGGCATCGATCCCGGCGCCATCGGAGCCGGTGGCGTCAAAGAGAAGGATGTGGCCCTGGCGGTCGCCCGGCGCGTGGCCCGCGAGATCAACGCCACTCCAGGCTACAAGGCCTTCCTGACCCGCAACGAAGACCGTTTCATCGGCTTGAGCCGTCGCTGCGCCATTGCCCGTTACCATCAGGCGGATCTGTTCATCAGCCTGCACGCCGATGCGTTTCACATTCCCTCGGCGCGGGGGGCTTCGGTCTACTGTCTGTCCGATCGGGGCCGTCCGACCCCGGTTCCGGCCAATCGTCGCTCCCTGATGCTGGGCAACACCCTGCTGTCTGCCATTGCCAGCACCCCCAGCCTCTCTTTGCACTTCAAGACCATCAAACAGGCCCGCTTCGCGGTGCTCAAAACCCAAGAAATCCCCTCGGTCCTGGTGGAAATGGCCTTCTTGAGCAATCGACAGGAAGAAATGCTGCTCCGCAAAAACTCCCATCAGGCTTCTCTGGCCAAAGCCCTGACCCAGGGAGCCAAGAATTTCGTTCAGCAAACCGGTTTGGCGTAATGCGTCAACGTGTCGTCCAAGTCCGATCCGATTCGGCCAGCAGCGATTGTCTGAATGGGACCGCACCCAGAACATATTTCATGGCGCAACGGAGATTCTACACCATGAACCACTTTTCCACGACATGTGTTGTTGATATCCGGGGCGCCAACCGTTCCGCCCGCTTTCGTCCAGGCGCTCCTGCGCCGCAACTTCCCTAAAAGCCTTTCCAAAAACGGCCAGCATCCTCAAAGCGTAACGATCCCATCATGACCCGGATCGGCCTTGTGAAGCTGGATCATTTATTACTTTAATTTTCAAATCTTGCGAGATACGCAGGATTCATCCTGCTTTGATCGCACGATCGTGGATGTGCCGGGCATTTCAGAAAACTTGAATTTCTGACAGAAAAAGCCAATCCGCATGGCATGAAGCGTGCGTAGGCAAGGCACTCCGAATCATTCACTCCAAAGACCGCCAGAAGGGAATTTTTCCCGCATGTCGGCCCTTTTGCATCGAGTGCCCCATGGATCGTTTTGCTCGACTTTTTACGTTGCAGTTTCAGTTGGGAGAGTCGGACACCCGAATCGGGGAGTCCGAAACCCGGAAACCCCGACTCGGGAGAGAGGAACAATGGCGGGTCATCGATCGCACCATTGTGATGTTTGGTCCCCCTGCGATCATCAACCATGTCTGGTCTCTTGGGATGATGGATCTGCCCTTCACCGAAGAGGAAACACAGGTGGAACTGATGGATTGATCCGGATTACCATCCCGGCATGGGCATTCCACCCCCCTTGGGGTCACAGGTGACACCCTGATAGTGACGCTCCAGGCCACGATAGTAATCCACACAATTTTGCCGCATGTAGCCGGATTTCGGACATTGGCTCAAACCATCCTCCACCATGCGTTTGCCCCAGGCGAGTTGCTCCATGCAGGCGCGCCGCCACTGGGCGGCGGGGGAGTGATCGACCATGGGTTGCTGGATGCGCGCCTGGGGAACGTTCATCGCGGGAGTGGTCGCCGGCGGAGGGGCCGAAACACTGCCAGGATCCACCACGGAGGGGTTGGCGGCTGCACCGCTGGGTTCCTCCACCGGAGGAACCGGTGACATGGATTGGGCTGGAGCCGAGGCCATCGCTGCCACGGGGGGCGGAACTGCCGGGACTGGAGCCGCTGCCACGGGGGGCGGAGCTGCCGGGACTGGAGCCGCTGCCACGGGGGGCGGAGTTGCCGGGACTGGAGCCGCTGCCACGGGGGGCGGAACTGCCGGGGACGGGGCCGCTGCCACGGGGGACGGGGGCGTCGAAGCCGGTTTGGCGGTTACAACAGGGGCGGCGGGCTTTTGGCTTGCCGTGGGGGATCCCGTCTCATGGACAGGAGCGGTGGGGGACTTGACGAGACGAGGCAAGGATGATAATTGATTGAACAAAAAGAAAAAACCAACCCCAACCCCGATGCCCACAGCAAATGGCGCGAACGTACGAAATATCCAATCAACAAAACGAATCAATGTCTTTCTCCCTGAACGCAATTTCAGCTGGTATCGAAAACCTCCATAGGGTAGATTAACGGATTGCAAACGTTGCATCAATGAAAAGCAACCTGAAAAAAAATTTTTTCATTCTTCCTTTGCTGCAATGCGAGAAAGAAATATTTTAGATCCTAATCTCGACACGGGCGATACACGACCGCAAGCAAGGGGACAACTCAGACCATGGACCTCGCCAACCAGATTCAGGAACTGCTTGACCTCAGCCGGCAGCACCTCGGAGACGAAGCGGTCGAGAAGATCGCCCGCGCCATCGACCTGGCCTGTCGGTTTCATCACGGACAGGTACGCAAGCTGGATCGCGC
The DNA here is from genome assembly GCA_015231755.1 of Magnetococcales bacterium. Classification (NCBI taxonomy): domain Bacteria; kingdom Pseudomonadati; phylum Pseudomonadota; class Magnetococcia; order Magnetococcales; species Magnetococcales bacterium. Next base: position 31,953 of record JADGAZ010000027.1, read on the forward strand.
CCCTTACGTCACCCACTGTCTGCAAGTGGCCAAAAGCTGTCTGGAATGGGGCCTGATCGACGTGCAAGGCATTTGCGCCGCGTTGCTGCACGACGCCCAGGAAGACGCCCCTCCCGAACTGGAAGCCGAACGCACCATCGGGGAATTTGATCCGGTGGTGCTGAATCTGGTGGAGGCGGTCTCCAAGATCCGCAATCTGCACACCGGCAGCGGGGATATGCCCGCCACCTACCGCCGCATTCTGATCGCCGCCTCCCAGGATCTACGGGTTCTGCTCATCAAGACTTTCGACGTGCTGCACAATTCCCAGACCCTGGAGGTCCATGGCTCGACCAAAGCCAAAAACAAAGCCAGTCTGGCCTTGATCTATGTCGGTGTGACCCGCCGACTGGGAATCATGGAGTTGGCCGACGCCCTGATCGAGCTCACTTTGCCCCATCTGATGCCGGTACAATACCGCCGCGCCCAAAAAACCATTCAGGATCTGCTCAACCGTGGCGCGGCGAGCATGCAACGTCTGGCCAAAAACCTGGATCTGGTCATCGGAGAGGGGCTGGCGGAACAGTTCATCATCGAACCCAAAAGAATCTCTGATTTTTTCTATCTGACCGAAAAACCCGGCACGGGTCGTCTGCTGTTGATCGGTTGGCCGGTCTATCGCCTGCGTCTGCTGGTGGAAGACGATGACGCCGCTTGGCGGGTACTGGGCAAGATGCACTCCATTTTCGGGCCACTGCCCAGACATGTGCGGGATTATCTCAACGCCCCCCGGGTCAACGGTTTCCGCGCCTTGACCACCCGCATCATCTGGGATGGCCATCCCCTCAACATCCATGTGGTGCGCAAATGCGACGAACTGGCCAATCGCCTTGGCGTGCTGGCCCAGTGGGGCATCAGCGGTCCGGATCCCACCCGCTACATGCGGCTTTTGGCCACGCTGGGGGACAGCGATCTGCGCATGTCGGAAGTCCATGCCCATGTGCTACCGGACATGCTCGATGTCTACACCCCCCAGGGGGACCGCTTCACCTTTCCCGTGGACTCGGTGGTGGTGGATTTCGCCTACATGGTCCATACCGAACTGGGGGAACGGTGTATCGGGGCCAAAATCAACGGCATCCAGCGTCCCCCGGAATTCCCCATGTCCGACGGGGACGTGGTACGGATTCTCACCTCCAAGGGAGCCCGACCGCAGCGCTCCTGGCTGGATCATGTCAAAACCGCCCGCGCCCGCACCCTGATCAAACAAGCCCTCAAAAACCAGGAAGCCACCGTTCGAGGCATCAACCGCAACTCCGCCACCGGCACCTTCCAACTCACCTCGCTCACCGGCAAGGACATTCTCTGGTCCACCTGTTGTCTGGCCACTCCCGGTATGCCCATCGTGGGCCGACTCTCGGAAGATGGCCGTTGGATCGTACACGCGGCCACCTGCATCAAGATTCAGGGATCCCAGTGGGAAAAGGGACAATGGGCGATTCAGCCCGGTTCCGAAGCGTTGCAGATCACCTTCACGGTGCGCCATCGGGCGGGAGCTTTGCTGGAAGTGCTGGAACTGCTGGCCAAAATGGGCATCAATGGCCAGACCATCCAGGGCAAAGGACGCACCTCGGACATTTATGTCATCAGCATGGAAATGGATGGCAAGAAACCGTCGATCCTGGGCAAGGTGTTGCACGAACTGTTGCGTGTCAGTGCCGTTCAAGAGATCTTGAGCTACGGCTGGAGACAACCGTATGATACGGGCTCACCGAATCCTGCCATTCGCGACATGAATTGAACCTTACTCAGGATGCCGAACCATGAAGATCTTGATCACCGATGACGAAGCCCACAATCGCCTGTTGATGGAAAAGATCCTCTCCCCGTATGGAAATTGCGACCTAGTGGTCAATGGCAAGGAGGCCGTGGAGGCCTTCGAGATGGCGCTGCTCGACGGGGATCCTTATGATCTGGCCTGCCTGGACATCATGATGCCGGAGATGGATGGTCAGGAGGCGCTGCGAAGAATCCGCGACATCGAACGGGAAAACAACATCGACGAAACCCAAGAGTCGGTCATTTTCATGGTGACGGCCCTGAACACCGAAGAAAATGTGGTACAGGCCTTCTTCCGGGGAGGTTGCACCGACTATCTCGCCAAACCCGTCACCCGGGACAAGGTCGTGGAAAAAATGCGTCAGTACAACCTGATTGAAGAATAAAAAAACTCAATAGCGGGAAGAGACGCACCCCTGACACAAATCACCCCGCCATCCCCGAAAACACACAGCGGGATGAGGTCGTTGTCCATCCGGACAACGCCGGGATCCCCGATCCACCACATGGGGATGCCGGCTCTGGGACACCCGAGCCATTCCCCCCAGCACCTCCCGTTTCCATCGTCGCGACGCCAAGGCCAGATGCACCAGAAATGGCAAAGCCCTCAAAAAACCGCTGGGCTTGGCCTTGGGCACAACAAGATGCTCTCCGCGAGACAACCTGAATCCTGGCACATTCTTGGAATGCATGGGGGTTTTCTCCATGGATGGGGATGGGGTCGCAACAGACCGGAAGCGTCAGACAGGTACCCCAGAAACAGCGCATTCACAAACCGTGCCATCTGAACAAAATGATCCAAACCATAATTCTTTTCCAATTTTCAGGTAAAATTCATCAAAATCGATTATTCTTAACGCCGTCATCTCCCATTCACCCCCTTTCCGCCCCATCGATCCGAATGTCCAGGTCGCCCAAAGGAGTATGTTTTTGATGTCCCCCTCACGAGTGTTGTCCGGAACCCTGCAAATTTTGCCGCTATTTTCCCAATTGCGCCACTATCGCCTCTCCTGGATCACGGGAGATGTGGTGGGAGGTCTTTCGGCCTGCGTGGTCATGATCCCCTCGGTGCTGGCCTATGCCGAACTGGTCTACATGCCACCCATCTCCGGTATTTACGCCGCCCTGGCCGCCGCCATCGGCTACGCGCTTTTTTCCTCCTCCCGGCAGGTGATCGCCGGACCGGACGCGGCCATCGGCCTGCTGGCCGGAGCGGCCATCCTGCCTTTGGCGGGCGGGGATCCGGGACGTACCGCCGTGCTGGCCGCCACCCTGGCTCTGCTGTCGGGCATCATTCTCATGTTGGCCGCCCGGCTGCGGGTCGGTGCCATCGCCGATTTTCTCTCCCGCCCGGTGCTGGTGGGATACCTGAACGGCGCATCCTTGATCCTCGCTTCGACCCAGTTGGGCAAACTGTTCGCCATCAAGACGGAAGGCGAGGATTTCTTTCTCATTTTGTGGCAAATCATCGAAAAGCTCCCTCAAACCCATGCCCCCACCCTGATCCTCGGGGTGGCGCTGATTTTGTTCATGATCGTCCTGGGACGCACCCTGCCCGCCCTGCCCGGAGCGTTGGCGGTGTCGGTGGTGGCCATTCTCATGACCCGCTGGCTCGATCTGAAAAACATGGGCATCGCCCTGGTGGGTCAGGTGCCCAGCGGCGCGCCGGATTTTGTCCTGCCCGCCCTCAACTGGACCGACATCCCGGCCCTGGCCCCGGCGGCTCTGGCCATCGCCTTTCTGGCCTTCTCCGACGGCATTCTGTTGGCCCAGGCCTTCGCCGACAAAAACAACTATGACATCCATCCCAACCGGGAGTTGACCGCTCTGGGCATCGCCAACATCGGCGCGAGCATTTTTCAAGGCTTTCCGGTCTCCGCCAGCCAGTCCCGCACCTCCATCGTCGATTCGGCGGGGGGCAAAAGTCAGGTGGCCCAACTGATCGCCGCGGCGGGCCTGCTGCTCTTTTTGAATTTCGGCACCGACCTGTTGAGTTTTCTCCCCAAAGTGGCCCTGGGGGCGATCCTGATCGTCACCGCCCTGGGCATGCTGGAATGGAACGCCTTGAAAGATCTCTTCCGCATGGATCGCTTTGAAGGGTTCATGTCCGTGGCCGTGACCGTGGCGATTCTGGTGGCGGGAGTGGTTCCGGGCATCATTCTGGGGCTGTTGATCTCCCTCATCGGCATCATCGTGGAGATTTCCCGACCCGGAGACGCCATTCTCCAGCGGCTCGGTCCGGGACAGAAATATCACGACTTCGGCTCCGAACCGCCCGCCGAAGTGGATGTCGTTCCCGGCCTGCTGGTCTATCGGCTGTACGCGCCCCTGATCTTCGCCAACGCCCGCCATGTCACCAATCGACTGCGCAAACTGGTGAATACCATCGAACACCCGGTACAATGGGTGATCATCGATGCCCAGGCCATCACCGACATGGACATCACCGCCGGACAACGGTTCGCCGAACTGGTGCGGGAGATGCAAGCCAAAGGCATCCAAATCAAGATCGCCGACGCCCCCCATCCACTGTACGCCCAGTTGCACAAAGTCGGCATCTCCGAAACCCTGGGGACTCATCAATTCTATGTGTCGGTCAAAACGGCGGTGGAGGAGTTCGAGGCCCTGCGGCAGCCGCTGCAAGAGATCAGCCTGATGGTGCAAGAGGACGAACAACACGAAACCTATCGGCTGAATTTCCAGCGGGAAGGCTCCAATATGACCGCCACCTGCACCTGTGAACCGGATGAAAACCAGGCGATCTGCAGTCATCTGTTCGCGGTGCTGACCGGCGACGTCGAGACGATCAACCTGATCGAAGGCACCCCCCAGGAGGTGGAACGGGTGATGCGCATGATGGTCGGCACCGATGTCGAGGTGGCCATGCAACGACTGCTCTCGGCGGACGAGGAGCTGCATTCCGCCCAGAAAGCCTTTCATCAAGCCAAAGAAGAGCTGCGCAAGTCCGCGAACGATTAGAAGAAAACGCCGCCCGGACCCGAAATGACACGATCCATCACGCCGACCAGGAGAAGCTCCATGCCATCACGCCGACCGGGCGGCGTGATGCAGGGCTTCCAGGGCGGTCAAGGCCTCCTTCATCCGATACTTGCGCAGCAGTTGCTCCAGTCTGGCAATCGAGGCTCCGATCTCTCCTTGCCACCCCATGGCCAGCATGGAGGTAACCAGGGGCAAACAGGGTCTGGGACGACTCTCCCGCGCATGGGGCAGCATCTCCTCCACCAACGCAAGCAGCCGATCGGCCCGGGGGGCCTCCTCCGCCGGGGTCCGTTCCGGGCTTGCCAGCACCAGTGACGCGCAACCCGCCTCGATCACCCGCACCACACCCCGCAACGCCTCTTCCAGAAGGGTCAACCGGGCCTCGTCCACCCCTCCCACGCCCTGGCCCAAATCGTTCTCCATGGCCAGACACAGCTCCTGCAAGGCCGTGGCCCCAACGCTGCCCGCCACCCCTTTCAAGGTGTGCAGCAAACGAATCGCCACCACGGTCTCCCCGTCGCTCAGGGCCTGACGGACCTCCTGATCGGTCTGGCGGTGCCCCTCCAGAAACCGAAACAGCAGCTTGACATAAAGTCCCCGGTTGCCCCCCAACCGGACCAGAGCCGCATCCCGATCGATCCCTGGCAGCACCGGCAGTTTCACCGTGTCAACCGAATCCGGAACACCTCCACTCCCCACCACCGGTGCGGCCAGCAGCGCCTCGCCATCCGGGCAGAGCAGCCGCACCAAAGTGGAAAAAAGACGATCCACATCCACCGGCTTGGAAAGATATTCGTTCATGCCGCTGGCCAGACACTGTTCCCGCTCACCGGTCATCACATTGGCGGTCATGGCCACGATGGGCACCCGACGCCACGCCTCCAGGGCGCGGATGCGCCGGGTGGCCTCGTGACCATCCATGACCGGCATTTGCAGATCCATCAAAATGACCGGATACGATAGCCCGTCGTCCAAAGCCCGCAACGCCTCGGCGCCATTGGCCGCGATGCGGACCGTCAGGCCCGCCAGTTCCAACAGATCTTTGGCCACCTGCTGATTGAACTCGTTGTCTTCGACCAGCAAAACCGGTTGCCCAGCCACCCCCCGCAACATCCGGCCATAGGCTTCGACCGGACGGGTCATCTCCCGGGTCGCCAGTTTGGTCAACTCCTCCGGGGTGGGTCGGGTGAAACAGGCGGTAAAGGCGAATTCGCTGCCTTCTCCCAAGGCGCTACGCACCTCGAAGGAACCGCGCATCATCTCCACCAGCCGCTTGCTGATGGACAATCCCAAACCCGTCCCCCCATACCGTCGGGTGGTGGAGCTGTCGGCCTGGGAAAAGGATTGAAACAGTCGTCCCTGCTGCTCCGGACTCAAACCGATACCCGTGTCCCGCACCGCGAAGCGCAACCACACCTCCCGGTCGGTCGCGTGGTCCAGCCCCACCGTCACCTTGACCTCCCCCTTGGCGGTAAACTTCACCGCGTTGCCCGCGAGGTTGGTCAACACCTGTCCCAAACGCAAAGCGTCCCCGATCAGATGCTCCGGCACCTCCGGGGCGACCTGGGCCAGATAGGTCAACCCTTTTTCCCCGGCGGGCAGAGAAATCAAGGTGGTGACGTGCTCCACCACATCGCCGACACGGAATGGACTGGATTCCATTTCCAGCCGGCCCGCCTCGATTTTGGAGAAATCAAGGATATCGTTGAGAATCCGCAACAAGGATTGGGCGGCCCTCTCGATCTTGCGCAGATAGTTGTCCTGCTTGGGGGTGACTTCGGTGTGCAGACACAAAGCGGTCATACCGATGATGGCATTCATCGGCGTGCGGATTTCGTGGCTCATGTTGGCGAGAAATTCGCTCTTGGCCCGATTGGCATCCTCGGCGGACGCCTTGGCGGCCCGCAGTTGACCATCGATCTCCTTGCGCTCGGTGATATCCTCCTTGATCGCCACGAAATGGGTAATCCCCCCATCCCCAACCCGCAACGGAGAGATGGAAACCGACTCCCAAAACAACGCTCCATTTTTCTTGCGGGTGCAAAACTCCCCATGCCACTCCAGACCCTGCAAAATCGTCTCCCACAAGGTGCGATACGCCTCCAGGGGGGTATGGCCCGACTTCAGAATCCGGGTATGCTGCCCAATGGCCTCCTCCCGGGAATAGCCGGTGTTGAGGCTGAACTTGGGATTGACGTATTCGATGATGCCGTGCAAATCGGTGATCACCACCGCCACGGGACTTTGCTCGATGGCGTGATACAGCTTGTGGAGCATCTCTTCGGCCTGCTTGCGCTCGATCAAGCCCGCCAAGGTGGTGGTCACCAAATCCAGGAAATCCTCCAGCATCTCCCCGCGCCGGGCGCCATCCTTCAGGTAGAGATTGAGCACCCCCAACACCCGCTCCCCGGACTGAATCGGCAGGCAGATGTGACCATGGGGCGCCATGCCCTGCACCCGAATGACATGCCGATCGTCCAGATGGGCCGCGAAGACCGTCTCCCGGGACTGGGCCGCCATGCCACACAAACAGACGCCGAACGGCACCTGGGCACAACGGACCTGCAATTCCGGATGCAATCCCATCTGGGCGGTCAGCAACAGTCGCTCGCAGCCCACATCCTTCAAGAATACCGCCCCCTTGGCCTCGATGGGCAACCAGGGAATGCCCAGAATGCGCTCCAGGGCGCGATGCAAAAGGATCGGCAGGGATTCGGTTTGCAGGGAAATTTCCAGGATTTCGTTGACCACCCCCTTGACCCGATTGGCGCTTTCGGCCTGTTCCTTGGCCCACAGCAACTGCTCTTCGGTCTGTTTGAGTTCGGTGATGTCGTGGGCGAGCATCACGAATCCCTCCAGACGCCCCCGTTTGGAACGGATCGGAGTCAGCCCGAATTGCTGCCAACAGATCGCCGCCACCGCCCCTTTCTCCCCGGGCTTGGGCCGCACCGGCAACAGGCCGCGCCAGGGGGTACCCGCTTCCAGGGCCTGCCGCACCCCCTCCCGCGACTCGGAGTCGTTCAAATATCCCTCGATATCGTGCAGCGTCCGGCCCACCACCTCTCCGACGCGCCATCCGGTGATCCGGGAAAAACCCGGATTGACATACAAAATGTTGCCCTGGGCGTCACAGGTGACAATCGCGTCCCCGGAAGAGTCCACCGCCTGTTGCAAACGCCGCTGACGGGTGGTGGAAAGCTTGAGGCTCCACAATACCCGCAACAACAGACCCAGCAGCAACAAGGAGGCCCCGAACAGCACAATCTGATAGCCCAGGGCCACCTCCTGACGCTTCTGGAGATGAAAACGGGAAACCTGGGTCAATCGCCTCCACCCCTCGGCGATGGGCAGATTGAGAATTTCTTCCAACTGTTGATCGATGCGGGGTTTCCACTCCAGAATCATCCGGACATGATCCACCACCTCGGCGTAATGGGGAAAAACCGCCAAAGCCGCCAGATCACCTTCAATCTTGCGCAACCGTTCCGCATCCCCATGCTGACCCAAAAACAGCAGCATCTCCTGCATCAACAGCAACAGCGCCCGGGACTCCTGCCCTTCGATCCCCCCATCCGCGCCATTGTCCAAAGCCCGCACCCGCTCCATGACCACCACCGGCAACATGGCCATGGAGTTTTTCAACAGGGCATTGCCGGACTTGAACCGTTCCACCCAGTCCAGTTTGCGCCTGATCTCCTGTTCCAGACTGCGCCACGCCTCCAGATAAGGCTCCTGTTCCTCTTCCAAGAAACCCACCAGATCCCGGGTGCCCTGCAACGCCCAGATCACTTCCCGATTATAAGCCACGGTATCATCGTAGTGGGTCAAAATGCCAAAACGGGCCATCACCAGTTTCTGGTTGAAACCGGTTTCCAGGGTAAGCACCCGGTTGACCATCTCCTCCAACCGTTGATACGGCGCCCGATCCACCTGGGAGTGGGAGACGATCCACCCCATGGTCACGACAATCAGCATTCCAGCCAGCCACCGGGCCAGTTCGACGGCTTTCATGGACACTCCCCGTACAAGGTGCCATCGAGTGTGCGCAAGAAGGCCACCAACCGATCCCGATCCCCAACGGCAATGGCGCGTCCCAATTGACCCCGGGCCATATCGGTCACGGCCTCTTCCAGGGTTGCCCCCCGACCATCATGGAAATAAGGGGCGGTACGGGCCACATTGCGCAATCCGGGCACCTTGAAGACCCGTCGGTCCTTCTGCACTCCGGTAACGGCGAAACGGTCCCGTTCCGCATCCTCCGTGTCCGCATCCCCGCTTTCAAGCCCGACGAACACCCCGGAATGGTGATACATGTTGCCCCCCAGATTGACCCCCTGGTGACACGACACGCATCCCAATCCCTTGAACAACGCATATCCCGCCTTTTCCTCTTCGGTGATGGCCTGGGGATCACCCCGCAAATAACGGTCGAAACGGCTGTTGGGGGTGATCAGGGAACGCTCGAATTCCGCCAGGGCATCGCGGATGTTGGCGACCTGGATGCCGCCCCGGTAGAGTCGTCCGAAATCCTGCCGGTAATCCGCATCCTGGGACAGCTTGCGCACCACGTCGTTCCAGTTGGAACCCATCTGTTCGCGCACCACCTCATCCACCTGATCCTCCAGGGTAGTGGCGCGACCATTCCAGAACTGGGCGATATTGAACAGGGCATTGAACACCGTCGGGGTATGCATGACATCCCGGGAGCCATCGGCCCGCAACGACCGCTCCACCCCATCCACACCCCATCGGTCCAAGGGATGACAGGTGGAACAACTCAAGCTGTTGTTGGTCGAAAGCCGAACATCGTGATACAAACGTCTGCCCAGACGCAATTTGTCCCCATCCATGGTGGTACACAAGGGCACGGGCAGGATCGGCTCGTTGACCAGGGGGGCCGCATTCCCCATCCCGGTCATCAGCCCGAACCCGACGCATACAACCACCACGAACCCGACCCAATCCCGGATTTCAGCGCAACTCCACCCCATGATCTTCATCCTCCTGCTCCTTCCAGCTCTCCCGCACCTCCAGGATGCGCGGCAGGATGGAGATGAACAACAGCACCAACCGGGGATCGAAATGGGATCCCGCCCCCTCCCGCAACAGTTCCACCGCCTTGGGGATCGGCCACGCATCCTTGTAGGGACGTTTGGTGGTCAAGGCGTCGAACACATCGGCAATGGCCACGATACGACCTTCGATGGGAATCTGCTCGCCGGACAGACCCCGGGGATAACCCGATCCGTCCCACTTCTCGTGATGGGTCAAAGCCACGCTGCGGGCGGCCTGAAGCAAAGGAGAACTCTGCTTGCCGATGATGCCCGCGCCGATCTCCGGATGCCCCCGCATCACGGTCCACTCCTCGTTGGTCAGGCGGGCCGGCTTGAGCAGGATCAAATCCGGAATGCCGATCTTGCCGATGTCGTGCATGGGCGCGGCCTGAAACAGGGTTTCGGCCCATTTCTCCTCCATGCCGGAGGCCAAGGCCAACAGGCGGGAATAATGGCTCATGCGGATGACGTGCAGACCGGTTTCGTTGTCCTTGTATTCCGCCGCCCGACCCAAGCGCCGGATGATCTCCAACCGGGTTTCCTCCAGTTCGGTGTTCTTGATAGACAGTTCTTCGGTGCGCTGACGCACCCGATCTTCAAGGATTTCGTTGGCCTGGGCCAATTCGCGCCGCGCCCGGGCCAGTTGCAGATGGGTGCGCACCCGGGCCAGCACCACCGCCGGACTGAAAGGCTTGGTGATGTAGTCCACCGCCCCGAGTTCCAGGCCATAGGTTTCGTCCTCGGTCTCTTGCTTGGCGGTGACGAAAATCAACGGAATGGCCTGGGTGCGGGGATCCTGCTTCAAACGCCGACACACCTCGTAACCATCCATCTCCGGCATCATCACATCCAACAGGATCAGATCCGGCTCCCGATCCGGAATGTCCTCCAAGGCGGTGGGGCCGTCCAGGGCCACACTGACCTCATAGGAATCCCCCAGGGTCTCCAGGAGAATGTCGATATTGGTCTCCGTGTCGTCCACCACGAAAATCCGGGCCATGGGTTCTTCGGACATGCATGTTCCCCATTTCTTGATCAATAACGGTCACTCCCCTTCACGGGGATGAAACGGGCGGCGGGGTCAACAGGGCGTTCAACTCCTGTTCCGCCTCCCGGAAACGATACTTGCGGATCATCTTGATCAGGTTCCCCACCCGCGCCCGGGCGGCGGGTGGCAGTTCCACGCTCTCCAGATGATCCAGCAAGGCCTGACAGGACTTCGGCTGTCGCGCCCGCAACGGCTCTTGCAACGGACGCAGCAATTCCAGCAGATCCGCCTCTCCCACGGGCTGTTTGACCTCGGGTCGCGACGGGCCATCGGCGGCATCCGGCGCCGGCAGTTTGGCCAGTGCCTTCAGGAGCGGTTGCAACACAAGCTCCACCGCCCCCATCAGTTCCGGCGCGGCCTCCGGAGTGGCGACGAGTCCTTGTTCCAGATCATGGGCCGCAGCGCGCAATCCCTCGGCCCCCAGACTCCCGGCCAACCCCTTGAGGGTATGGGCCAACCGCACCGCGTCGTGACTCTCACCCCGACTCCAGCTCTCTTGCAACCGTTCGATCACCCCGCTTTGATCCACCACGAAACGGCGCAACAAACGCCACAACAAGGCCCGGCTCCCGGCGCAACGCTGCAACGCCACCGTCAGATCGATCCCGGGAATCTCCGGCGGCATGGGGTCCCGCTCCTCCTTCGGGATGGGGGCGGTCGGCCCCTCTCCGGCGGTCATGGCCAGGGTGCCTGGCACCAACCAACGGTGCAAGGTGCGATACAAATGCTGAGGGTCGATAGGTTTGGCCACATGGTCATTCATGCCCGACTTCAGGCTTTTCTCCCGGTCGCCCACCATGGCGTTGGCGGTCATGGCGATCACCGGCACCTCCAGACCCAGTTCCCCGCGAATGCGCCGCGTGGCCTCGTAACCATCCATCACCGGCATCTGGACATCCATCAACACCACATCGTAACGATGACGACGCAACATTTCCACCGCATCCGCGCCGTTGCCCGCCACCTCCACCACGATGCCCACCAACTCCAACAGATCCACAGCCACCTGCTGGTTGACCACATTGTCTTCGGTGAGCAACACCCGTCGGCCCGCAAGCTCGCGAAAACCCACCAATCCCCCCTGATCCTTGACAATGTGGCGCAGGTGACGGTTCGACTCCGCTCCGAACAGCTCCGCCACCACATCGAAAAACTGCGAAGCCGTCACCGGCTTGGCCACAGGACGGGTCTCCGGCAAACCGCCGCACCACTCCTGCATGTTGACCATCTCCGGCTGGGGACAAAGCATCACCGCCGGAATGCGACCATAACCGGGCCTCTCCCGCAACCGACGCAACCACTCCAGACCCTCCTGACCCGCGTGATGGGCGTCGATCACCAACAAATCGGGTTTGTCCAGCCAATCGCCGCTGCCGGTATCGTGGCGTTCCTGGCAGACCCGGAAGGTGAGGGAAGCCAACAGCTCCAACAGGATCTCCCGGGCGCGGGAGTTGTCCACCGCCAACCCGACCCGCAACCCACGCAGCTCCGGAGAGGGCAAAAACGCGCCCCGATCCTCCTCCATCACCCCCATGACCACCGTGAACACGAACGCGCTGCCCACTCCCGGCTCGCCCCGGGCGGTGATGCCGCCTCCCATCAACTCCACCAGACGACGGCTGATGGCCAATCCCAGACCCGTGCCTCCGTATTGACGGGTGGTGGAGGTGTCCGCCTGAGTGAAGGACTCGAACAAATGAGCCACCTGATCGGGACGGATGCCGATTCCGGTATCCCGCACCACGAAACGCAACTCGACCCGCGCCCCCCGGCGACTCACCACCTCGACCCGCAACTCCACCTCGCCGGTACTGGTGAACTTGACCGCATTGCCCAACAGGTTCAACAGCACCTGTTGCAGCCGCAAGGGATCCCCCCGCACCTGCTGAGGCACTCCCGCCCCTCGAGAACACAACAGCTCCAGACCCTTTTCATGGGATTTGGGGGCCACCAGGGTGGTGACGGTCTCCAGCACCTCATCCATGCGGAACACCACCTCCTCCAACTCCAGGCGACCCGCCTCGATCTTGGAGAAGTCCAAAATGTCGTTCAGAATACGCAATAAAGCCTTGGCCGAGGAGTGAATCTTGGCCACGTAATCCTTCTGCCGCACGGTGAGTTCCGTGCTCAACGCCAGATGGCTCATGCCGATGATGGCATTCATCGGGGTACGAATTTCGTGGCTCATGTTGGCGAGAAAATCGCTCTTGGCCCGGCTGGCCGCTTCGGCGACGCCGATGGCGGCCTTGAGTTGCTCCTCCACGGTTTTGCGTTCGCTGATGTCTTTGTGAATGCCGGTCATCCGGTTGACCTGCCCCCGCATATCCCGACCCGTCACCTTGCCGGAGGCCAGAATCCATGTCCACGACCCCAGACGATGACGCATGCGAAATTCGACTTCGTAGGGATGATCCGGATCGTCAAAGTGGGTATGCAGGGCGGCAACCACCCGCGGAAGGTCTTCGGGATGAATCAAACTGCGCCAAGTGGCGGCGTTTTCCTCCCATTCCCCCTTGGCATACCCGAGCATGCCGAACCACTCGGCACTGAAATAGGCTTCGTCCGTACACGGATTCCAGTCCCAGAAACCGGTGTTGGAAGCGGACAGGGCGATGCTCAAACGGGATTCGCTCTCCTGGAGCGCCTCCTGAATGCGTCGTCGTTCGGTGATGTCCTGGAATACCGCCACCGACCCCACGATGCGTCCATCCTCTTTCAAAGGGACCGCCACGATGGAGATGGGAAAAATCCGCCCGGACTTGTGGGTGAAATGTTCCTCTTCGGAACGGAAGGTCTCCCCGGCCTGATTCTTCAGCCACATGGGACACTCCCGCGCCGCGACCAGACGACCATCCGTGAGTCGATAGTGTACCGTGTTGTGAAAATGACGGGAAACCATCTCCTCCCGGCTCCAACCCAGCAACCGTTCGGCCTCCCGGTTGAAAAAGGTGCAATAACCCTGGGAATCCAGGGCATAGACCCCTTCCCCCATGGATTCGGTCAGGCTCTCCAGGAACTTGCGACTGGAACGCAATTGATCTTCCATGGCTTTCTGAGCCGTAATGTCGGTGCGGATGGCAATGTATTGCACCGGTTTGCCCTTCTCGTCGAGAAAGGGCACCACCGTGGCGGCCACCCAGTAATGACGCCCCTCCTTGGTACGATTGCAGATCTCCCCTTCCCACACCTCTCCCGAGGTGATGGTTTTCCAAAAATCCCGAAAAAAGTCCTTGGCATGATACCCGGAATTGACAATGCGATGATCCCGTCCCAGCAGTTCATCCCGGGCAAAACCGCTGATCTGACAAAACTTGTCGTTGGCGTAGAGAATGCGGCCCGTCGTGTCGGTGATGCTGACGATGGCATGTTGATCCAGGGCGAATTTCTGGCGGGCCAACTGGCTGTTGGCTTCGTGCAGACTGGTTTGCGCCCGGAGATAATTTTCCACCAGCGAGGCCATGAGCACGGTCAAATGTTCCAGACCGGCGTCATCCTCCCCCAGCTCCGCCTGACCCGACAAGGCCAGCAGACGATTGGCCGTGGAACGCAGCGAATCGATCACCGTCAGCCGTCGTCTGGCCTCGGCGCGGAGCTGTTCGTTGGAACGGGTCAACTCCTCGGAACTCAGTTGCAGGCTGCGGTTGCGCAGATCCAGATCCCGTTCGTGCTGATCATAGCTCTGTCCCACCCGGCTACAGAACTCCTCGAACCCCCCCAGAATCTTCCCGGCGCCGGAAGCCCCCCGCTCCTCGGCCAACCCGCGCAATTCGGCGAGGGCCTGGGGAAAATCCTCCTCCGTGAGACCAAAAATCCGTTTGATCTGCCTTGCCAATAGCCGGTGCATGGGGATTACTCGGAGTCCTCGGCCAGAAAGGTGATGGTCATGGTCTGATTGTGCAGCTTGCAATCCGTGGTGGTGGAAAACGGACTGATCTCACCATAGGAGTAAAATCCGGTGGTGACGGTTCCCGCGGCCAAAGCCTCAACCACCACTTCCACCTCCTCGTCCACGTGATCCCCCATCACCAGCTTGCGTCCCACGCAACTGACCAGCACCGCCAATCCGGCTCCGGATTTTTCCACCATGCGCCGGGTGGTCTCGGCGGCAGCCTCGGCGCCGTTCACCAAAGCGTCGGTGGAGGCGTGCATCAGGCGCAAAAAGCCGTCAGGCTCGATATCCCCCGCCAGGATCAATCCCCCGGCCTCCTCGTCGATACCCAGAATGGTGCGAATCAAACCCAGACGGGCATGATCCCCACTCAACATCTCGAAAGGAAACAACAGCCCCGAAGCCGGCAGATCCCGGGCGTAATCCCCCAGATATCTCCGATAGATATTCAGGGCCGGTTCCCCATCCAGTTCAAACAACACATTGCCCTGGCTGCGGGTCACCCGCCGGGCCGGACCAAACGGCTCCCATCCCCCATAGGAACCATATCCGATCCGCACCGCGTCGCCGTAAAATCCAATCCCCACCAACCCGGCGTCACTCACGCCGTGGTCATCCAGCACCCAGGTACGCTTGAACGCCCCTCCATCTCCGGCCAATCCACCGGTAATCGCCACCCCGGCCCCCACTCCCGCGGTCACTCCCTGGATCACGGCGCTGCCGTTGACCTCAAGACCCTTGCAAAACAACAATACTCCCCGCAAATCTGGACCATTCAACGCCTTGCCCACCCGTTCGCCCATGGCCAGGGACTCTTCCATCACCCGGATGTCCTCTCTGGCCACCCGTACCCCGGTGGCGGCAAAGTGAACGGCGGTCACCACGCACGAGCCGTCGAATACCCGATCTCCAGCAATCTCCCCCGCCGTGGAACAGCCCGCCAGATGGGCCCCGGGAAAAGCATTCCGCAACACCTCATGCAAGCCCGGACCCGCGAACACCCCCTCCCCGCCGAACACCAGCACCAGATCAGGCCCGATGGCGGCCAACCGGCTCAATCCCTCGGGATGAATCACCCCGTCCTTAAACAACTGCTGTGCAATTTTCATGAATCATCATCCTGTTCACCCAATAAGGTCAGCCCATCCCCCCCGCCTTCACGCCCGGTCCGCCGCATCGCCGGACTGGTCACTCTCTCCCAACCACACCTCCACCGACTGTCCCGCCTCCTTCAGACGATACCGTCGGATCAGGCGGGCCAATTCCGTTACCCGGTCACGCCACTCCACCCCGGCATGGATCCCCTCCAACCGGCCCAACAGCTCCTGACACGCCTTGGGTTGCCGATCCTGCAACGGTTTGACCAGCTCGCGCAAAATGGCCCGCAACGCCGCGTCATCCGGTTCTCCGGGCGACGACGCCTCCTCCGGGGACGCACCACCGACGACAGAAGAAGGAGCCAAAGACGAGGATTCCGGCGTGATTTCGTCCAACAAGGTTGCAGACTCCGGCATCCCTTCTCCGGATAAAGCCTCCCGCACCTCCACCGTGAACCAGAAGCAACTCCCCTGACCCGGTTCACTCTCCACCCCCAGTTCACCCCCCATCCGCGTCACCAGGGCGCGACACAAGGCCAGCCCCAACCCCGTTCCCCCGTGACGACGGGTGGAAGAGGCATCCCCCTGGGTGAAACGATCGAACAGATGTTCCCGCTGATTGGTGTTCATGCCCAGGCCGCTGTCGCGCACCTCGAAGCGCAACACCCGCTTCTCACCGGTTCGCTCCGCCACCGCCACCCGGATGCGGATCCACCCCTGGTCGGTGAATTTCAAGGCATTGTCCACCAGATTGAACAACACCTGCTGCAACCGCTGAAAATCCCCCACCAGCCGATCCGGCACACCCTCGTCCCGCTGATAACTTAAGCTCAACCCCTTTTCCAGCGCCCGCGCCTCGCAGGGCTGCCCGATCCTCAACCACACGTCATCCAGCCGGAACGGCACCGGCACCAGTTCCAACCGGTTGGCCTCAATGCGGGAAAAATCCAGCAGGTCATTGATCAACCGCAACAAAGCCTTGGCCGATTGTTGAATCTTGCTCAACAACTCCCGCTGTCTCAGCGGCAGATCCCCTTGCAACATGAGTTGACTCATACCTAAAATGGCATTCATCGGGGTACGGATCTCATGGCTCATGTTGGCCAGAAAGGCGCTCTTGGCCCGGTTGGCGCTTTCGGCCTGATCCCGGGCGCTGGTCAGATCCCGATACAAAGAGGCCAGCCGAAACCGCATCCCCTCCATGGACACCGCCACCTGACCGATCTCATCGTGCCCGAACCGAGGAACCGGGGTGGTGAAATCCCCGCCCCCGATCCGAAAACTGACCCGCCGCAACTGTCGCAACGGCACCACCACCATGCGATGCAACGACAACAGCATCACCAGCCCCATCACCACCGTGGCCAGGATCCCCACCAGAAACGTCATCACCAGCAAACGATCGGTCTCCTGATACACCTCTTCCAAAGGCATCACCACCAGCAGCAGCAGTTCCGGTTCCACGGACAAGGCCGACGCCAGATGCCGTTCCCCCTTCAAGGTCACGACCATGGGGTCATTTTCGCCACAACCACCCTGAAGACAGGATTTCAAGGGGTCGGGCAGGGTGGAACCAACCAATTCGCTCTGGTGGGCAAAACGGATCACGCCCCGACCATCGGCGATCACGAATCCTCCGGCCCGGCCCACCTGACGCCGCTCGGCAAGATCCCGCAAAAAGGTCGGCCACAGACTCACCGCCAGATAACCGCGCACCGGATCCCCACCTTTGACCCCCGCCTTGTGGGGCGCATGCAGCGCCTCGCCGGCCATCATCACCCACTCCCCATTGTCCGGATGGGTGGCCATGACATGATAGGGACCCACAGCCCGGCCCGACAACGCCCGAAAAAACGGCGAATCCTGCTCTTCTTCCGAACGGTTGGGCAGTTCGTAAGAGGTCACACGGGTATCCTCGAAACCATCCGGCAACAGCAAACGCACCTCGAAATAGCCCCCGATGGCCTGCTGGAAACCGGAAAACAAGCGGATCAACGCAGGTTGCAACAGGGTATAGCGTTCCTGTTCATCCTGGGTATCCAGATATTTTTCCAAAATCTCGGAACGGGTGAAAACCTCCAGATGGGAATGCAGGGTCTCCAGATGGTGACGAATGGTGCCTTGGGCCTGATCCATGGCGTTGCGCAATTCGACGCGGGCGGTGTTCAACCGGGAATCCCGCAGGTTGGCATAGGCCAGATAACTCAACGTGGCCAAAAAAACCACCAGAAGCGGCAACACCAGCAGGGCCAAACGAATCTGAAGATTATTTTTGGCCGACAGTTTCCGCGCACCCGGATTCCGTTCCTCTTCGGGTGTCATCGGGATTTTCATCACTTGATCAACCGGGCCACAAAGTCATTGATGCGGCGTTGGGTACGCGCTCCCACAGGCCACACGGTTTCCGAGTGGCGCAAAACCGCCTCGGGGGGGAATATGGTGGGATCGTTCAGATAGTCCTTGGAGGCCAAACGCAACGCCTCCCGGTTCGGCGTGGCGAAATGAAGCGCCTCGGCGTTGCGACCCGCCTGGACCGGATCGGTGAGAAAATTCAGAAAATCCAAGGCCAACTCCCTTCTGGCCCGTCCGGTCCCCAAAGCCAGATCATCCAGCCACAAGGCGCTGCCCTCCCTGGGATGCAAATAACGGATTCCTTTATGGTGTTCCGCCAGCTTCAAGGCGTCTCCATTGAAGACCATGGCCATCCACACCTCTCCGGTGACCAGCGGGGATTCCGGGCCGAGTTCGATGTAGCGATAGCTTTTTATATAAGGTTTCTGCTCCACCAACAGCGCCTCCGCCGCGGACAGGGCCACCCCATCCTCGCTGTTGACCGAATGGCCCAACGCCTTCAACGCCATGCCGAGCAACTCCCGATCCGACTCCATGGCCTGGATCCGACCCTTGAGCGACGCTTCGGGACGAAAAAAATCAAGCCATCCGACAGGAGGCGTCGTGACCAGATCCTCCCGATAGGCCAGTCCGACGTTGCCCCAAAAATAGGGAATACCCAACAACTTGCCCGAGGCATCCGGTTCCAGCAGCCAACGGGGGTCCAGATGCGACACGTGGTTCAACCGATTTTTATCGAACGGGGTGATCCAACCCTGCCGGGCGTAAAAAGGCAGATTGAGCCGATTGACCAACAACAGATCAAACGCGTCACTCCCCTTGCGCACCAGCAACTGATCCCGTTCCTGATCGCTTTCAAAATGGACCTGCTTCACGGTCACGCCACGACTCTGCTCGAACGCCTTGACCACATCGGAATCGATGTAGTCCGGCCAGATCAGCAGGGTCAATTCCCCACCTTTCCCGCTCTCCCCCCAGGCCCAGTGGGGAGCAACCAGGGTCGAGGCCAACAGCGCCGCGCCACCCATCACGATCTGCCGCCGTTTGAACATCGTCACGTCCTTTCAACCCGTTGATCCCGACCGCAATCATGGCCCGTGGTTTGGCCCTGTCATCCCCTCCAATCCACACCCATTCCGCTGAATTTTGCCAATTCTACATCAATCCTGCCGATCTTGCAAAATCCCATTATAACAAAATCCATTTTAATCCCATGTAGTCTCCAATGCCGCAACGGTCACCCCGAAAGGGACTTTCCGTCCGATCCCACGCAAAACGGCCTCCCCGGCTTTTATACGCGCCGGAGAGGCCGAGGGTGTTCTTTCAAGCCATTGGATGCTTCGCGTGTCGTTCGTTCACCAGGAACGGGGCACAAAGGACTCCTCATTGGCCATGCGCAAGGTGTCTCCGGCCTGTTCGATGACAAACAACCCCTGGTTGATGGCAAAACGGCACACATTTTCCTCGATCACCATGGCCGCCACCGCGCCAATGGCCCGTTTATCCGCATAGATCGGCATGAACTCCTTGAACTCCGCCAGGCGGACCAGATGTTCCCGCACATCTTCGATGGTGAGCTTGCTTTTCACCTCCACCAGTACCACGGCATCGGTATTCCCCACAAACAGATCGATTTCCAAGTGACGACCACCGGAAAG
>JADGAZ010000028.1 GCA_015231755.1 Magnetococcales bacterium
TCCTGCTGTTGTCTCCGGGCCTGTTCTTCCTGCTGCTTGCGCGCCTGCTCTTCCTGCTGCTTGCGGAGCTGGTCCTGCTGTTGTCTCCGGGCCTGTTCTTCCTGCTGCTTACGCGCCTGCTCTTCCTGCTGCTTGCGGAGCTGATCCTGCTGTTGTCTCCGGGCCTGTTCTTCCTGCTGCTTGCGCGCCTGCTCTTCCTGCTGCTTGCGAAGCTGGTCCTGCTGTTGTCTCCGGGCCTGTTCTTCCTGCTGCTTGCGCGCCTGCTCTTCCTGCTGCTTGCGGAGCTGGTCCTGCTGTTGTCTCCGAGCCTGTTCTTCCTGCTGCTTGCGCGCCTGCTCTTCCTGCTGCTTGCGCTGCTGGTCCTGCTGCTGTCTCCGAGCCTGTTCTTCCTGCTGCTTGCGAAGCTGATCCTGCTGTTGTCTCCGGGCCTGCTCTTCCTGCTGCTTGCGCTGCTGGTCCTGCGCTTCACGCTGACGGAGTTCTCGTTGCTGCTTACAAATTTCAGGTTGGGTGCCCGGTGGACAGTCGTCCGGAACTTTGTTGTCTGGAGCTGCAAAACCGATGGAAATCGATCCGAGCGTTACTGAAAGAATAAAAATAATGCTCTTTTTAAGCTGAGATTGAATACGCATCTGTCATTGGTTCCTTCTAACGGCTTGCCAGCCGGAACGATTTCCGGAGCACTGGTATGGATGCTAACGCAGTAAGAGTCCAAGTACAACACCCGTCGCCATCTTGCCCAACTCCACACCGATCCAGACGATTCATGATGCTCCCGAATCAAACCGATGGAAAGGAATCCGCATCCTCTGGCTGGATCAAGAATATGGCCCAGGTCCCACAAGGCTCTGAGCGTCAGTTGTGATCCCATTCATAAGGATTGCTGCTGTTTCTCATCCGTTCCAAAAACAATTGATACTCCTGGTCGGAGATTTGATTGAACAACGGAGCGTAACCCATGTCATCCACGACAATATGTCCAACCAGCCAGTTTTGCAAAAACTTGATGATCCTCTTGGCACCACTGATCTGATCCTGATTGTCCTCCACCAGCCGTTTGAGTTGCAACAGAAGAAATTTGTGAATTTCCTTATGGTTGCTATAATTTTCATCACCAAGCAAAAAGATAAGTTCTTCCTCGAAACGGAAATGCAATTTAACATGTTCAATAAATTCCCGCAAAGCGTGCCGGATACTATGATTGTTCTGTCTGTGCTGAGAAAACAGATCCTTAATGACATTCACGTGCCGCATCAAGTCCATATGCTGCTGATCGATTTCGGCAATGCCAACACTGTATTGACTGCTCCACTGAATTGGCGTGGATAACGGATCGGACATGGCACCTCCTGCAAGCATCGTTGAATCCATGGTTCATTCAAGAGTCGATTCAAAATGGTTTGACCAGACAAGAAGATCAATAGACTCCTTTCGAGTTCAGGAAAACGCCATAATTCAGATCATCATTCAGGATATGACGAACCAGCCATTGTGTGAAGAATCCCTTGAAGTCCGCCTGATGCAAGACGGACGGCTCCTGCAACTGGTGACGATACTCCAAAACCTGCTGCACCAAATGGCGGTGTTTTTCTTGATGGCGTTCCAGATCCGGATAGCCGTACCGTTGCATCAACTGTTCTTCGGCCTTGAAGTGATATTCAGTATAATCAATCAACGACTCGAAGGTACTTTCCAAAGCTTCACGATCTGCGCCATGACGCAGAATTTCCATAATGGCGTTGGCAATTTCGACCAGTTTCTTGTGATGGGTATCCATTTCCAGGAGTTGGATGTTGAAGGCGCTATCCCAACGGAAACTGCCCGACTCTCCACCCCCATGAACCACCATCATGGTACGGGTATGATAGGCCTCAAAAAGTTTCCAACGCACAATGGGGATATTCTGCACCACATGGCTGGGCAATTGAAACAGTTGCACCTCTTCCAGGGCCATGAGTCGGAACAGACAGGGCGTGTTGAAGACTGCCCGTTCCTCGCCGAAGTAGTCACCGGATTCGAGCACATCGACGTGGACACCGGCGATGGATCGTTGGATGCGACCGGAACGGATGATATGGATCCGGTTCAGATCCGGACATGAAACAATCTCTCCGGCGGGAATGATGCGGATGGTCAGATTGTCGAGCAACGGCCCCATCACCGGAGGCGACATGCCTTCGGAAAACAGCGCCGTGGATTGCAGAAAAGTACCGAATTCCGAATGGCGCAGGATGCGCTCCATGAAACCGTTGCGTTGCACCAACTCCCGGTACATCAGCACCGGAATCTCCAACGCCATGACAAAACAGGCCGTGCTGAAAGTATAACGGGAAGCCGTCCCCATCAATCCGGACATTTCGCCGATCATGGCGCCGCTGCTGAGCCGACCAAGATACCCATCCCTGGCGCGAATCTGCTCCACGGCACCCGTCAGGATCAAATGGAGATTTTTGGGAACTTCGCCTTCTTTGAGGAAGATCATGCCCGGTTTCAGATCAAGCACAGGATTGTTGATCAGGATCCGGAGATGATGCAGCGGAATGGTTGGAAACATCGACCGCAAAAAGGCATAGGCCCGACGACGGGCAAAATCCGATTCTCCCGGAATCAAGACATCCATCATGCCATGGGGGGCACTGGAGCCGATCTCCTTTTCCGCCGGCGTCAGTTCCCGCGCCAGATGGGAAAGCAGAATGCGCGCTGATCGATCGGTGGCGAAATCAGCCGCCATGCCGTGAATCATGCCGCCGCCGATATCGAGCTTTTTCAGGTCCGCAGGAGTCAGATATTCGTTTCTGATCTTTTCATAATAGGCACGATCCACTCCGGGTTTGGTCGCATCCTCCACGATCATTTTTTCCAGCAGTTCCAGGGAAACAATGTCGGCAAGATGGGCATAACTCCGATAACCGTCACGCCACAGGGTCCGAAACAGAAAAAACGTCGTCTCCACCGGATGCGGAGAGTGGACCGGGCGGACCTCCAGGCCTTCGATGTCATTCCAGACCTCCGGGATCAGATCGTGGACATCAAAATATTCGCCAAACCGCTCCTCTTCGATGGAAAGCAAAGCAGCCACCTTTTTTTCCACGGTGGCCCGGACCAGTCGCGTGGCATAATAACCGACCTTCCGACTGGAACGCATCATCGTCGTGATGCCGGCAAAGTGGTCATCATGGGCATGGGTGTGGAAAATCCCCTCGATCTCATCGATACCGATCCCCAGGGACGACAGATTATAAAAAATGTTCGGACCGGCATCGATCAGATAGATCTTGCCGTGAAACATCAAAATACTCGACATGCTGGGACGGTTCACATCCCAACCATCCCCTTCTCCGGCGTGGACCACCGCGAAATACTCCCGGGGCAACAACTGATACCCCAGAGGATAGGCGGACTCATAGCGCATGCCCGGCATCAGGTTGAGATCCACCTGAACGGTCTGGCCTGCGTATTCAAACACGTACAAATTGGAACTTTTGCGACGGATCCACACGCCATCCCGAATCTCGACCGCTCCATCGCCGACGATCCGACAATCCAGCAACTCCCCGGAAGGACGAATCGCTCCGAAAGCAAACCGCAACTTCAGACGCATCATCTGGTCCGCGGTGCTTGCGTCAACACCGGTTGCCATGATCTCTTCCCGGGAAATCAAGCCATAGTTGCCCCGATAGATGTATTGCTTCTGGGCGTTGACCTGTTCCGCCTGTCCGATCAGCAACGGCTTTTGTCCGGTATTGTTGGGATGATTGGGGATAATCATGCCCTGCTTGTAAAGCATCTGCAGAACTGGAAACTCCCCCAGATTGGCAAATTCTCCGTTCTGGAGCGTGAGATCCGCAAGCAAAATGGCATTGGGACCGGTCTCGCAGGCGACACCACCTTTTTCGGTGGGCATGATCAAACCGCGTTTCATCAAATGCTTGACGCTGTCCATGGGACAACCGCATAAAATCCGCAGGCCCACATCCGGAATTTCCACCCAATGGATTCCTTGAGCCACCGTCAATTTAATAATCTTCATAATCATCCACCCAAAGACCCACCAATCCCCAAACCAAAACCCCATCCAGGACTTGGAACGCGCAACACCCCACCGATACCGACAGGACACGTGACTCAAAGCAAGAGCGGTGCAACGGTATCAACCGCATCTGGTTTTCCCGATCATGCCAATCATACCTTCTGAAGGACACATCAGTTTACCATGAGTCTATGCCGGGACCCAACCCTCCATACGCAACGTTCCAATGATCCATCCGCATGATCTCCTCCTCCCACACCCTCTGCAAGCCGTGTTACCCGTTCCCCGGGACACACCGTTTGACAACTCCCCCACCGCATACCCTGGTTGCGGAT
Source organism: Magnetococcales bacterium (assembly GCA_015231755.1). NCBI lineage: Bacteria > Pseudomonadati > Pseudomonadota > Magnetococcia > Magnetococcales > Magnetococcales bacterium. Next base: position 4,366 of record JADGAZ010000028.1, read on the forward strand.
GGAATCACATGGTAGACTGAATGAGGAGGGTCAGAATTCCGGATTGGCGTGCCATGAACAGCGTATTCATGCCTGGAAACCGTCCAGGATCCAATCAGCCAAAAAGAGCAGCCATTCGACCCTTCTCCATCTTCAGTGACCCACAATAGAATCAAGGAGGTTGTCCCATGCAGACTTTTTTGAAATACATGCGTTCAGCGGTTCTTCTGTCGATCATCGTCCTGTCCGCGTCGATGGCGTCCGCGGATCCGGGCCTGGCGGTATCCAACATGACTTCAGACCAATCGATGGCCGAACCGCTGGTGCTGGCCTGGAATGATCGCCATGAAAGAAAATGCGTGAGAATCTGTCGTCACCGCTATCAGGAAGCCTTGCGGGACTGCGAAAGCGAACGCAGACACCATCATTGTGTCCAAAGGGCCAAAAGACAACATGAGAATTGTCTGAACCGGTGCGACTATTGAGTCATTCCTGATTGCGCGTCATCTCTTGCGCTCCCGAGAGACGGGTGAACCCGGGTACCCCTCATGCTGAAAAAACAGCCACCCCCCCATGATCCGTTTCATTGTGTTCTTTCTGGGCGGATTGGGGGTGGCGGCGGTTCTGCACGAACGGTTTCTGGGGTCGGTTTCCGTGTCACTGGATACGGAACGGATGGGATATGCAGCCGGATCGGCTTTTCTGCTCGCATGGCTGCTGACCTCCGTGAACTGGCATGGCCTGCCGAACCTCGTGAAAAGCATGGGCATCTGGATCGGTCTGTTGATGATCTTGGTGTTGGTTTATGGGGTTCGGCATGAATGGGCAGAGTTGTATCAACGTTTCCTGGCCATCCTGATCCCCCAACGCGGTTTTAGCCAGGATTCGGGGTCATGGAACGTCTTCAAGTCTGCCGATGGCCATTTTTATGTGGAAATCATGCTGAATCGCACCCCCATCCGCATGCTGGTGGATACCGGGGCCAGCGACATGATTCTGACCCGATCCGATGCCCGCAAAATCGGTTTGTCGCCGGAACGGCTCGAGTATACACGACACTACCAAACCGCCAATGGCGAAACCCGAGGGGCTCCGGTCCTGTTGGACGAAGTCCGTCTGGGCAGCTTGATCCTGCATCGCATGCCGGCTTCGGTCCTGACCGGAGAGGCCCACGAATCGTTGTTGGGCATGGCCTTTTTCAAACGGCTCGACTCGTATGAAGTCAAACAGGATCGTTTGACCTTCCGTTGGACCGTCAAGACCCCACCTTGAACTGTTGGCCTCTGACGATCCCCATCCTTCCAGCCCTGCCGGGGAGTGAGAGGCCCATGCTGGATGCTTGTCCTCCGTCGTCATGAGGATGGGCAACCGGGGAACCGGTCTGACCACGGGAGTCACCGGCGGCCAAGGATCTCCCAAACGCGTTCTTGCGGCCTCCCCGCATTATCGAACGTGAAAACTCCACCCCATGGATTCTTCAGGTTTGCGTTTCATGTAATCATATTTCCACTGCTGCAAACGCTTGTACAGCGCGGGAGAAACCGCCGCGCTCAAGGCAAACAGGCCATGCCATGGAAAACTCGGCACGATGGGAAACAATGGGCTTTCCAATCGCAACCCGGCACTGGCGATCTCTTGATAGAGTTGCTCCTTGCTGTATTCAATCTTGTGGTCGGTATCATCACGCGAATCAATTCCAGCTTGACGCAATTGCCTTTTCCAGGAAGTATCCCGGTTTGGCACGCTGATCACAATCGGGGCTTCATCTTTCTTGATGCGTTTCAATTCCTTCAGACACGCAATACGATTCTCCAGATGCTCCATGACATCGGAAAAATGAATCACATCAAACGTGTCGTCGGCAAAGGGATACGGTGTTTTCTCCAAATCGATGGGATATACCTCCACCACAACGCCACGGGCCAAAGCGCTCTCCCTGGTAATGCGAATATTATCCGGATTGTATTCAATCCCCACCGTGCGGGCTGCACCATACTCACACGCCTTCAGGCAGACGGCGCCGACACCACATCCGACATCCAAAAAATGAATGCCCGGCTTCAGAAATGGCTCCACATAGGAACCGGTTTTCGGATCAAATAAATGTTTTGGATGCACAGGATGTTGAGAATAGCCGCGCCACTGCATCGCCTTGCAGGCAAGTTGAGCAAAATACTTATTTTGCCACTTCAACCAAGCCAAATAACGACGTCTGGGATGCAGCACCCATGCACTCAACGTCCAATAAAGAGATTTGATCATTTGAATGACCCATGCCAACACGATCCGAGATTGATCCGCCATCAACATCCCCACCAGAACAACAGGTATCTTTATTTCTGGGATACAAACAAAAAATTCGGCGGGATGAACCAAAAGAAGTCCGGAACACAGACAGAACAGTGTCCTTTCTCACGTTCCACAGCCGCCTTATGGACAATAAATCATGAATATTGTCAGAACGCAAGATATTCAGGTAACAGGCAACCGAGGCATCCTGACTGGGCCACCTCGCCCAGGTGATGCGGATCCGGAATCCGCTTTCCATCTCTCCCGGGAGGCCGTATGATTGTTCAAGGATCTTGTCCGCCAAGCAAAGTTTCTGTTTGTCAGCCCCATCTTAACCACCCGGATGGATCCCAGCAAACGCAAAGATCCGACCACCCAGACCGTCTGTCCACCACAAAACCACCGCACAAGCCGAAAAACAGTCGTTCGGGAGACCAACCCCATCACACTCACGGGAGAACATACATATGGCGCAGGATGAAGTGACCGAGGTCACGACCCAATCCCTGGGGTCCAATCTGGGATCGTCGATCAAGGGGGCGTTATTCGGATTCGTGTTGATTCTGGGGGCGTTCGTGCTGTTGTGGTGGAACGAGGGTCGCACGGTCGAACACTACAAAACCTTGCGGGAGGGTCTCGCCCAGGTGGTCGAGGCGCAGACAGAGCGGATCGATCCCGCCATGGAAAAAAAGTTGATCCATGTGGCGGGCAAACTGCTGGTGAATGGCACACTCACGGACGCGGATTTCGGGATCACCACCCAGGCGGTACGGTTGAAACGCACCGTCTCCATGTATCAATGGGTGGAAAGCAAAAGCGAGGAGACCAACAAACAGTTGGGGGGTTCAACCGAAAAAGTGACCACTTACCGATATGCCAAAGAGTGGTCCGAGCAGGCGCATCCATCCAAAACGTTCAAAAACCCCCAGGGGCATGACAATCCAGCGGCATTCCTTTACGCGGGCCGGGAGTATTCCGCCACCGATGTGCAACTGGGGACACGTCGGCTTTCCGAGGGGTTGATTCAACAACTCTCCAACTTTGCCAGACTGGAGGTGACACCCGCAACCAAACTGCCGGCCCCCCTTCAGTCCAAAGCGAAACTCCATGACGGGGGATTTTTCATCGGCCAGGATCCACAGAATCCCGCAATCGGCGATCTCAAGGTCTCTTTTCAGACCGTCAACCCGGAAAGCGTCTCCGTCATCGCCAAACAACGGGGCAATACCTTTGAACCCTTCACCACCTATAATGGACCCCAATTTTCAGACCATGTGATAAGCTCTGAACCATCTCTAACATGCGAGGAGTGGATATGAGCAATATACGCAAACAACACACCAGTGTTTTCAAGGCAAAGGTAGCGCTTGCGGCCATTCGGGGAGAAGAAACGACAGCGCAGTTGGCAGCCCGTTATGAAGTTCATCCGACAATGATCAACTCGTGGAAAAAACAGTTGGAGGAGAGTGCTGCTGGCGTGTTTGATTCGAGTCGGAATGGCAGTAAGGAGAAAAAGACAGAGGAAACGCTTGCAGAGTTATACCGTCATATTGGTCAACTGAAAGTGGAGCGAGATTTTTTAGCCAAGCGGCCCGGGATCTAAGCCGCGAGGAGAAACTGACCATGGTAGAACCGGACCATGAACGGTTGAGCGTCCGCAAGCAATGTGAACTGCTGGTACTGAATAGGTCGTCGTTGTACTACCGGCATCATCCTGTTGAGAAAGATGACCTGGAGATGATGCGTTTGATTGATGAGCAGTTTTTGAAAACGCCGTTTTATGGTACTCGGCGGATGGCGGCACATTTGAGTCATGCCGGACATCCGATCAATCGGAAGCGGGTGCAACGGCTGATGGCCAGGATGGGCTTGGTAGCGATCCATCCAGGACCAAATACCAGCAAACCACACCCAGAACATAAGATCTATCCATATTTATTGAGGAATGTGGAGATCAATCGTTCCAACCAGGTTTGGTCTACAGACATCACATACCTACGGATGTCACAAGGGTTTATGTATTTGATAGCAATCATGGATTGGTATAGTCGAAAGGTGCTATCATGGCGTATTTCCAACACATTGGAGAGCAGGTTTTGCCTGGAAGCTTTGCAGGAAGCGTTTCAGATCTATGGCAGACCAGAGATTTTTAACACGGATCAGGGCAGCCAGTTTACCAGTGATGCATTTGTTAAGACAGTAGAAGCCACTGGAGCCAAGATGAGTATGGATGGACGGGGCCGGTGTCATGACAATATTTTCATCGAACGGTTGTGGCGGTCGGTAAAATACGAGTGCATATATTTGCATTCATTTAAAACTGGAAAAGATCTTCGCCAGAAGATGGGCGAGTGGTTTGACTGGTACAATCAGGAAAGGGTACATCAATCTTTAGGCTATTGTACACCGGACTTGGTCTATCAACAGGAACTACATCTCCGGGAGGTAGCATGATGTGGGGCATGCCTCCTGGTTACCCACAAATCCACAGGCCCGATGGGATTTTTGTGAGAATCCTGTGGCCTGTGGATTTGTGGATAACCAGGACCCAAGCCGGTGGGCATTGCCAAGTATTCAGTGTCTATAAAAATAAAAGCAAACAAGGTTCAGAGCTTATTCGCTTCATAAAATTGTCTTGACGATAGGGTCCACTTCAACCAGCACAGGCGAAACCATCGACCTGATTCACACCGGGGTACTGAGCGCCCAGGAGATCTTCCAGGAAGAAGAACGGACCAACGCCCTGTGGGCCTGGATTTTGCGGGGTGGGGGATTTTTGTGTCTGTGGCTGGGATTGAGTCTGCTCTTCAGCCCATTGCTGGCTTTGTTGAACATTCTGCCCTTTCTGGGGGATCTGGTGGGGATCGGAACCGGGCTGTTCAGCCTGGTGCTGAGTCTGTTTTTGTCCATCCTCGTCATCGCCATCGCTTGGCTGGTCTATCACCCCCTGATCGGTGGGGGACTCCTGCTGCTGGCGCTTCTGATCCTGTTCCTGGCAAAACGTACCCTGCCGAACCCCGCCCATTCCCGGTCCTGAAACAAACCCGGGATCAAGACCGCCATCAAAAAAAAACGGCCAGGATTGTCACGGCAAACGGTTCATCCGTGACAATCCTGGCCGGGTTCACACATACGACAACGCTTTCAGGATCCGACGGGCACCCGTTCGGTTCTGACAGGCATGTCATCGTACAGGTAGTTGGCATGAATCTGACCCCGATACAGATTGGTCAGATGATCGATCACCGCCGGGTCGGGTTCGACACCGGCCACGCTGTCTTTGGACTCCCGCCACGCCAGCAGCGCCAAGGAATGGGAACAGGCATCCACCAGGGAGGGTTCTTCCGCGATCATCACCGCCAACGCTTTCCGATCAAACTCATAAACCAATGCCGCGGTTTCGGCAATCGCCGTGGCCACCTGAGGCTGATGACAGAACAAGGCCCGCAGACCAAAAGCCTCGGTGGCGATGAAGCGCTCCGTGACCAGCTTGGTGCCATCCCGGTCTGTCAAGGTCCGTTTGACCATGCCCTCGCCGACGATAAACAGGGAATCCCGCTGCTCGCCAGCCTTGACGATGGTGGCTCCGGCGGCGAAATAACGTTCGCTCATGGTAGCGGCAATGCGTTTGCACACCGTGGCCGGCAGTTGCCGGAACACACGACACTGTTGCACCAGTCGCAACGTATCCAGGGAACGGTTGGCGATGGGAACGCGGCCTTGGGACTGGATGAACTCGGACTTGGGGAAGGAGACGGTGATTCCGGCGTCGCGCATGCATTGCAAGATGCTTTTGATCACCATGTGATCGGCCTTCCAGCGATCCCCGTAATTGGAAATGATATACGTGACCAGATAGACCACCCCATCCCGTTCGATCCGAATCGCGGTTACGCTGGGGGGACTGACATACGTTACGCCCATCGCTCCCAGCACCGCCGCATATAAAATACGCTCCGCGCTATCCACCGAGGTGTCGAAATCGATCACCACCTCGATGTTGCGGCGCGCCCGGGCATCCGGGGTGGTGAAGTTGACGATCACCGCATTGGCGAGGGTCAGATTGGGAATGATCAAGGTTTCTTCGTTTCTGGTCAGCAGATAGGTGGCGCGCCAGGTGATCTTGTCGACCTTGCCCCCCCATTTGTCGTTGATCTTGACGTTGTCTCCGGGTTTCAGAGGTTTTTCAACGTTGAGCAAAATCCCGGTAAAGGCCGACAACAACATGTCCCGCAGCGCGAGACCGATCACCATGACCGAAGCGCCTCCGGTGGCGACCAGCGCGGTGATGTCTCGTTTGAAGACCATCGAGAAGATGATGCAGATACCGATGAAAAAGATCAAAGCGCCGGTCAGATCGATCACCAGTTGGGGCAAAGCCTTGCCGGTTTTTCTTGGCAGAACCCCGTTCAGAATTTCGTGACGGACGAAGCGGGAACACAGGATCGTCAACACCAGCCCAAAGGCGCCGGCGATATACTGCTCCAGCGCCTGCTGCGGCATCCCCGAGACAAACGCCAACGGTCTGGTGAACAGATCATCCAGCAGGACCGCCATACCGAGTATGACGCCTGTTACCGTCATCTTGCCATAAATCTGCCAATATCCATTCATGGTAGCGATGCCCCTCAGACGGTAACCGGAAGACGAAGAACGAAGCCGGGTTCGGATGTGGAGACTTCGAGGCTGCCACCGTAGAATTCAAGGATGACCCGGGACAAGACCACCGCGATCAGGGGCGCGGTATTGGTTTCCGTGGCGTTGGAGACATTGCCGATGCGGGAGAGGAACTGACGGGACTCGTCGATCATGGCCTCGTTGGGCACACCGGCGTTGGCGAAGGCGGAACCGGTGATCGACAGATTCAGCCACCCTCCGTCCCGATCGTGGCGACAGGCCACGGTGATGTTGCCGCTGCCACTCTGATGGGCGGCGTAACCGACCAGACCGGAAATGGCCCGACGCAGCAGATCGGCATCCGCCCGGATCTGAGGCATATCCGCCGTTACCGTCGAAGCGATCTTGAGTTGCGGCAAACGACGCAGACTGGCCATGTCTTCGGCGATCACCAAGGCGGTCACATCGGCCACCGACACCAGGGGATTTTCCGCCTTGACCAGTTTCTGGCGGAAGAGTTCCAACTGCTGATAGTCGGCGACCAGACGGCTGAGACGGGCGGTTTTGTGCATGGAGAATTCAAACCGTTCCCGCAGGATCTGGCGCTGCTCCGGCAGGGGCAACTCCCCTTTCGCCACGGTATCGACCGTGGGCATCAAGGATTGCAACTGTCCGCTGACCGACAACAAAGGCTCATTGAGAGCGGTCACCAGATTGGTGAAGAAGCCACGTTTGATCAGATCCACTTCCTTCAATTTGGCCATGGCGGCGTCACACATCACGGCGCGGTCTTCGAGTTCCTTCTTCTGGCGGCTCATCACGCCGAAGAAGCCGGCGCGCATCTGGCCCAACTGCATGTATCCAACCGTACCGCCCACGGCGATGACCAGAAACAAAATGACCGCCTTGATGGCCACGCCCTGGAACAGATCACCATACACTTCGGTGAGATCCAGCATGGTGGAAATCACGATGGTCGGCACCCCGGAAAAGTTGACCAGGGGAAACGTCTTGACAAAAACGGTCTTCTTCCCGGACTTGTCCAGAGAGGAATCCTTGGCGCGGGGATCGAAATTCAGCGCACGCATCATCTCCCCGGCGGTATTGTCCGAGTAGATGTAATAGACATCGGTGCCCTTGACGGCGTCATTTTTGTTGTCGATGGGCCGTTCAACCCGATCCGAGACCTCTTTCATCAGGCCAATGGCCCACTTCAAGCCGGTCACCGTGCTGGCGCGTTCCAAAGGAATATTGAAATCGCTGGCATATTCAAGCACACCCACCAGTTTGTCCTCGTGGGTCACCGGGGTGATGGCCCGCACCGCGATGACCCCGCCCAGACCGGTCTCCACAGCCAGGATTTTTTGTTTGCGCTCATTGGCGGCCACGATGGATTTGCGGAACTTGCTCAGATCCTGACCGTATTCCGTCGGACTGCCCGCCCGATAAAACAGGGTGGCCGGGGCGTGCCAAAAATTGAGTTGGGCCACGCCGTGATCCTTGCGCAGAACCTGGAAAAAGGGTTCGATGCGGGCAATCAGGGCATCACGATCCTTCTTGGCGAAAGCCTCGACCGTGACCCGGCTTTGCAACATGACCTCGGAGGCCAGATTCATCGCCCGCATGCGGGCCTGAAGCAGATCGCGGAAAACGGTTTCAAATTGTTCCGCGTTGGCATTCGTGCGCTTGAGCACCGCCCCGGTGGAAGAGGCGTAATCATTGATGGCATAAAACCCGGACAATCCGAGCGCCGCCAGAATGATCAAGAGAATGATCCATCCGCTGGCGCCTTCCGACTTCTTGCCGCTGTCACCCGACTTCTTTTCTGTTGTCATCATGGGGTCCCTTCCAGGGTTGATAAAAGAACAATATGCGCGCTTTTCGTGCGTTGAACGGTTGCGTGAGATGGAATCATGAATCGGATTCAGTTTAATTTCAAGATATCCAATCCATTCGACTCTTTTTTCTCATCGGGTGAGCAGACACTCACTGTCAAGCCATGGATCAATCATTCTGATGACACTGCGGGGTTATCAGTCTTTGTCCATCCATTCATTCAGATATGAAAACCAGAATCACCCAAGGACCGCACCATGCCAGCCTGCCCGGCAAATTTTCGACTGGCCGGCGGCAATTCGGTATGATAGACTTGTTTGTTTGGATGTTTGATGCATTCAAACTTTTTGATATCTTTTAGAAACCCGTTGGTGCAACCATGCCGGACTCCTCTTTGCAAGATTTTTTACAGCGTGTTGCCACCCTCAATCCCGGGCAATCCGAGTTTCTGCAGGCGGTCACCGAGGTCATGATCAGTCTGTGGCCTTTCATTCAGAAAAATCCGCAATACCTGGAACAATGCCTGCTGGAGCGTCTCATCGAACCCGAACGGATCGTCATGTTCCGCGTCGCCTGGATGGATGACCAGGACACGGTCCAGGTCAACCGGGGCTATCGGATCCAACACAGCATGGCAATCGGCCCCTACAAGGGCGGTCTGCGTTTTCATCCATCGGTCAATTTGTCGGTGCTCAAATTTCTGGCCTTTGAGCAAACCTTCAAAAACGCCCTCACCTCCCTGCCCATGGGCAGTGGCAAAGGCGGCTCCGACTTTGACCCCAAAGGCAAAAGCCCTCTCGAAATCATGCGGTTCTGTCAGGCTTTCGTGACCGAACTGTTCCGCCATGTGGGTCCGGATACCGATGTCCCGGCTGGCGACATCGGGGTCGGCGCCCGCGAAATCGGCTTCATGGTGGGCATGATGAAAAAACTGGTCAACAGCGCCGCCAGCGTCTTCACCGGCAAAGGGGTCTCCTTTGGCGGCTCTTTGGTCCGTTCCGAAGCCACCGGATACGGTCTGGTCTATTTTGTGGAAGAGATGCTCAAAGCCTCCGGACGCTCCCTGGACGGGCTGAGGGTCGGGGTCTCCGGTTCGGGCAACGTGGCCCAGTACGCGGTCGAAAAGGCCATGCACCTGGGCGCCAAGGTGATCACCGTTTCCGACTCCGGGGGCACCATCATCGATCCGGCGGGATTTGATCAGGAAAAACTGGCAATTTTGATGCAAGTCAAGAATGAACGTTTCGGTCGTGTCAGCGACTATGCGAAACTCACCGGCGTGACCTTTGAACCGGGCCTCAAACCCTGGCAGGTGCCCATGGATGTGGCCATGCCCTGCGCGACCCAGAACGAACTCAACGCCGTGGATGCGGCCACCCTGATCCACAATGGGGTCATCTGCGTGGCCGAAGGAGCCAACATGCCCAGCACCATCGAGGCCATCCAGACCTTCACCGCCGCCGATGTGCTGTATGCCCCCAGCAAGGCCTGCAACGCCGGTGGTGTGGCCACGTCCGGCATGGAAATGAGTCAAAACGCCCTGCGCCTCTCCTGGAGTCGGGAAGAGGTGGATACCCGCTTGCGGCACATCATGACCAACATCCATGCCACCTGCCTACAGTATGGCCGCCACGACGATGGTCGCGTCAGCTACCCGGATGGGGCGAACATCGCCGGATTCGTCAAGGTGGCGGACGCCATGCTGGCCCAGGGCGTGATCTAGTCCGGTGGCACTGTGACTGTTAACAAACCCAAACAACCGGAGCCTCCTGGCCGAATGACACCATCAGGTCTCCTTTGACAAACGGTTGCATGCGCCCATGCAGCCGGCCCCTTCCTCTCCTTTTGATGACGAAAGTATGCCATGAAACCATTGTCGATGAATCGAATCCAGCTGTGTCTCCCGTTGTTGCTGATGGGACTGTTCACCCCGGTCGCCCCCGGTTTCGCCGAGGGTACCCCTGCTACTGCCGTCGCCCCTGCTGCTGCGCCTGCTACTGCCGCCGCCCCTGCTACTGCCAGCAGCTTCGATGTGGCCACCCTGCCCTCACCGGATCACAAGGACAAGGCCAGCTTCGTCTCGTCCATGGGCAAGCTCACCAAACACGACAAGGCCATGGTGGCTTGGCGCTATGACCGCTTCAAGGCGCTTTTGAACAACAAGGATCTGGTCTCCGACAGCGGCAAAGAGGCCAAAGCCTTCCTGCTGACCGCCCGCGAAGAGTTCACCCTGGAAAGAAACAAGCCCCGCGCCTATGACCATGCCTTTCTGGACATCGGTTACGGGGTGACCATTTCCGGTCCCCATCTGGTGATGCGCATGACCTCCGCCCTGGACGTGCAACCCACGGACAAGGTGCTGGAAGTGGGCACCGGTTCCGGTTACCAGTCGGCGATTCTGGCCCACCTGTCCAACAACGTGAACTCGGTGGAAATCATCGAGCCCCTCCACGAACGCACCAAGGCGGTGTACAAAAAACTGGTGGACGCCGGCAACGCTGAATACCAGAATGTGCATCTGAAGTCCGGGGACGGCTATCACGGCTGGGAAGAAAACGGACCGTACAACAAGATCATCGTCACCTGCGCCATCGACCACATTCCGCCTCCCCTGCTCAAGCAGTTGGCCCCCAACGGTGTCATCGTGATCCCCGTCGGCCCCCCGGGCAAACAGACCCTGCTCAAGGTGCAAAAGACCGTCGATGCGGAAGGCAAAGTCACCATCAACCGCACCGATGTCTATAACGGCAGACGCTCGGTCTCCTTCGTGCCCTTCACCAAACAAGGCGGCGGCACCTGGAGCGGAAAGGGCAACCGTTGAGCGGTCTCCCCTCGAAAGTGGCGCCGGAAACCGCAGCCCGGCGCCACTCTTTTCTGCTCGCGGTGTTTCTCATCGCCGGAGCCATCATCGGTCTGCAAATCACCATCATGCGGCTTTACGCCATCTCCGGCTGGGCCCATTTCGGTTCCCTGGTGGTGAGTGTCGCCATGTTCGGCTTCGGTTTTGCCAGCACCGTCATGTGCCTGGGCCGGGGTCTGTTTGAACGGCGCATCGAAGAGATCGCCCGCCTCGCCCTGTTGTTGTTCGGTCCCCTGACCGTGCTCGGCAACGTGGTGGCCCAGAACGCCCAGTTCAATCCCATTTTCCTGCTGGCGGACAACCGGCAGATTCTCAACCTGATCTTCAACCTGCTGGCCTACGCCGCCCCGTTCCTGGTGGGGGCGATCCTGCTGGGCATCTGTTTTCTGGCCGGACGCCACCGCTTCCAGCTCACCTATGCGGCGGACATGACCGGCTCCGGCGTCACCGGACTGCTCTGCCTAGCCGCCATGGACTGGCTGATTCCCGAACATCTGCTGCTGCTGCCCCTGCTGCTGTGGTGGGGCGGCGCCCTCGCTTGGTTCCGCGCCTGGGAAGACCGACGCTCCCCCTGGCTGGTGAGTCTTTCCGGGGTGGTCTCCCTGCTGATGCTGTTTCTGCTGCCCCAGCTACAGGTCTCCCCCTACAAAGGGGTGAGCTACGCCGCCAAGTTTCCCGACGCCCAACGGCTCTATCATGCCGCCGGCGCCCACGGTCTGCACGAAATCTTCGGTAGCTCCTACTTCCATTTCGCCCCCGGCCTGAGCGACATGGCCTCCCTGACCATGGGAGAGTTGCCGAAAAATACCTACATCGGTCTGTATGTGGACAGCGATGGCCCCATCGGCATCATGAAGGCCATCCCCCCGGAACAAAACGATTATTACCGTTTCCTGCCCATGTCCATGCCCTACCTGCTGCATCCGCAGCCGGAAAGCGTGTTCGTGGTGCAGTTCGGCGGCGGCATTTCCACCCGGGTGGCCCTGGCCGGCGGCGCGAAACACGTCACCGTGGCGGAAGGCAACCCCATGATTCCCAAAGCCTTCTCCGACGACGCCATCCGGACTTTCACCGGAAATCTCCTCGGTGATCCCCGTCTGACCCTGGCCCCCATGGATGGTCATCTGTTCATCCGCAGCAGCAAACAGCATTTCCAGGTGATCGATCTGAGTCTGGCGGACTCTACCGGGCTGTCCAGTCCCGGCGGTTTCTCGGTCACGGAAAAATATCTGTACACCCGGGAAACCATGGCCGCCTACATGAACGCCCTGGAACCGAACGGAGTGCTGGCGGTCACGGTGTGGAACAAGGAAGATCCCCCGAAATCCACCCTGCGCCTCTTCAACACCCTGGCGGCGGCGGGACGGGCCACCGCCGGCGAACTGACCCCCAACTCCTTTTATGTGGTGCAGGTGTTTCTTTCCACCACCACCGTGCTGTACAAAAAAGGTGGCTTCACCGCGGAAGAACGGGCGAAACTGGATGCCCACGCCCGGGAAATGGCTTTCGACGTGGTTTACCGCCCCGGCGAACGATTCCAGGGAGACGCGCAGGCCCTGCTTGGGGGATTCCGTCAGGTGGTGCTGGGCGGCAAAATCACGCCGACGGCCACCCCCGACGCGGACAATCCCGCGCCGGAAGCCGAAGAGGAAGGTCCAGACCTCTCCGTACCCTCCTTGTACCGACTCATGCTCGATCGCATGATGTACAACGAAAAACCGGATGAAATCCTATCCTATCCCTTCGACATCTCACCCTTGACGGATGATCGGCCCTATTTCGCCGGTTTCGTGCGGCTGAATGATCTGTTTTCATTCGTCGGGCGTCTGGAGGTCATCTCCGACGAGTGGGGCTATCTGCTGTTATGGCTGACCCTGGGTCAATCGGCCATGGCCGGAGCGTTGCTGCTCTCCATGCCGATCCTGTTCGGCTGGCGCACCATCTTTGCCCCCCAGCCCGGCAAGCTCGGCATTCTGGGCTATTTTGCCGCCCTTGGATTGGGGTATATACTGGTGGAAGTGGCACTGATCGGCAAATTCATCAGCGCCTTGGGCAATCAGGTGATCTCCACCAGCGTGCTGATCACCGGCATGCTGATCAGCACCGGTCTGGGATCACTGGCCTCCGGACGTATCGTGGAACGGGCTTCCGCCATCATGCCGCGGATCTTCCTGGCCATCGCCGCCATCCTGACCCTCTACGGCGTGGCCCTGGAAACCTGGTTGCCGGTCATCGGCACCCTCTCCTGGCGCACGGCGGCCTGCATTCTGCTGCTGTTTCCGCCGGCCTTTCTGATGGGGTTTCCCTTCGCCACCGGCATGAGCTGGCTGGCCAAACTGGGCAAGGAACCTTTCTTCCTATGGGCATGGGGCATCAACGGCATGTTTTCGGTCATGGGCGCGGTGCTGGTTCCCATCATCGCCGTCAACGTGGGGCTGTCCGCCAACCTCTATCTGGCGGGAATCCTTTATCTGCTGGCCTGGCCCTGCTTCTTCGCCTTGCTGAAACCCTCCCCCGCCGCCTCCTGCGGGTCGGGTGTCTGATGGCGGTACTGCTTCAAGGGGGCATGGCTCTGGCGACAGAGCCTGCCTCCTCCCTTCGTCACGAGGTGATCTGCCGCAAAACCCCCTCCTGCCAGATGACCCTGATGGCCCGCTTGCCCCACGCCCCGTTTCCCTATGACGGCATGGTGGGAGATACCGGCCAGCCCTTCTTCGAGGGAATGGACGCCGCCCATGGCCAACGTCTGCATCGGGTCAGCGAAGAGTTGTCCTATCCCGAATCCCCCCACTACCGGGACAACCGGGTCTTGATCCATCTGCCTCCGCAATTCAAGCCGGACAACCCTTTCGAGATTGTGGTCTTTTTCCACGGACACATGACCGAACTCAACCGCACGGTGGTGGACGAGATGGCCCTGCCGGACCAGATCAACGCCACAGGCCGCAATCTGCTGCTGGTGGCCCCCCAAATGGTGTTGGAAGGGGCGGACTCCAGCCCTGGCAAGCTCTATCGTCCCGGGGGATTCGACAACCTGCTCCAGGATGTCTCGAAGGTGCTGAAAAGCCGGATGGGCAAAACCTTCGCCGCACGCTTCGACCGGGCACCGGTGATCCTGACCGCCTTCAGCGGTGGATTCCGGGCCACGGCCTATACCCTGGACCGGGGATTTGCCAATCAGAAACCATTGAAAAAACCGAACAAAGGGGACAAGAAAAACAAAAGAGACAAACCGGGCAAAGAAGAAATACCGGACAAACGGGTCTCTCCGGACAAACGGGATGCCCGCCTGCGGGGCGTGATCCTGGTGGATGCCCTGTACAGCGATACCGAGAAGTTCAACGCCTGGTTGCGACATCCTGGGCGACGGGGATTTTTCGTCAACCTTTACGGCCCATCCAGCGCGCCGCTTTCCCAGCAGCTTCAGCAGGAGTGGGACCAGTGCAAGCTGCCCTGGTCGGAGCGCCTGAAAGGAAAAATCAAGCCGAAAGGCCTCTACTCCCTGTCGGTGGAAACCCACCACGATTCCATTCTCCTGGCGGGACCGCCCTCCTGGCCCCTGGTGGAGATTCTCAAAAAATTCGGCAACCCGACCACCTCACCACCCGCGCCACCCCGCTCCCGGAAATGACCAAAAAGTACAGACGGATTGCCAATCGGGAACGCAAGCCATCCTGCCGGGGCTACTCATGGGGGATCAGATTGTATTCCCTCAATTTTTCCAAAAGCATCAGCCGGGTGAACGGTTTGGTGATGTAATCGGTGCAATAGCCCTTGTAAAAGGCCTCGGTGACCGCCTCCGGGGCATCGAGGGCGGTCACCATGATGATCACCGCCTCCTTGGCTCCGATCACGCCATACGCCACCTCCAAGGCGCGTATGGCCTGCAAGGCACTTTGACCATCCATGACCGGCATCATGATGTCCAGCAGGATCAAATCATAAGGGGTCTCTTCCACCAGGGACGCCTCCACCAGATCCACCGCCTCCAGGCCATTGGCGGCCTGATCGCACGAACCGAATGGAATCAAAAGATCATACAAAAACCTGCGATTTTCCGGATAATCATCCGCAATCAATATGTTCATGGGTTCACTCCCCTGTCTGACAGAGCCTGTCGCGCTTCCAGGCATTGGGTTGCCAGTTTCGTCAACGCCTCTGCGGCCTGCTCCCAATTTTTCTGTTCCACGCCACCACGCAGGCGCAATGCTTGGGTGGAGACCTTCCAGGCACCAATTTCCCGGGACAGATCGCTCAACCGCTGCACGGACTTGCCCACCCCGACCTCGTTGCGACTGGCAATGGCCTGCTGCAACGCCTCCAGGCACAGGGGAAACTGCTCGACGAATACCGCGCTTTTCTGGACCCAGACCTCCGCTTCCAGTTCGACATCCTTCAAGACCGAGGTCAATTTTCTGGGTGGCGTCCGGCCCACCGTCAAGGAGGTGCGCTTGATCACCTTGGCAATGACCTCCAACAGCTCGCTGGAGCGGTAGGGCTTGCGCAGATAACCGTTCATGCCCACGTCGAAACACTGTTTTTCCTCTTCGCCCATGGTTTTGGCCGTCACCGCGATGATGGGAATCCGGGGGCTGGCCACCATGGGTAAATCCCCCTGGCGAATCTGTCGGGTGGCCTCCATGCCATCCATCTCCGGCATTTGCAGATCCATCAGTACCAGATCATAGGCATGTTGCCCCAGTTGCAGCAAAGCCTCTCGACCATTGCCCACGATGGTGACCGTATGCCCGGCCTGCTCTAAAATCAACGTGGCGAGCCTTTGATTTTGCGCATTGTCTTCCACCAACAAAATATGAATCGGAATCATATGGTTGACCAAACGATCCGCCGATGAGACGCTCTCTTCGCTCTGCGTCACCCGGCCCAGCCGTTGTTGAATCGCCTTGAGCAGACGAAATTTCCAGACCGGCTTGCGTACCACGTTGGCATGGAGCAATCCATGCGCGCCCATCACATCATCCGCGTCCACCGTGGGAGGCAGAAAGAGTACCACATTGTCGAATACGCCGGCTGCCGACGCCAGCGTCACCAACGGATTCGCCCCATCCCGCAACACGCCATAATCGATGATCAGCAGATCAAAATCTCGATTGGACGCCGCGACGTTGCGTTCCAGTTGCTTCCGGATGGCGACGAGACTCTCCGCCTCCACGACATCGGCCCCGGCAACGGAGAGCATCTCCCCCACAATGGCGCGTCCCGTGGCATGGGTATCGGCCAGAAGAATCCTCACCCCCTCCAGCGCCGGGCCACCCGGATCGGCCCGTCGGTCATCCCCCTCCCGTCCCACCCTGTCTCTGCGGCTCACCCCGAACCGGGCGGTGAAATGAAAAATACTGCCCTTATCCGCAGCACTTTCCAGCCAGATCTCCCCGTCCATCATGAAGACCAGATGTTTGCTGATGGTCAATCCCAATCCGGTGCCGCCAAACTTACGGGTGGTGGAACCATCGGCCTGGGTGAACCGTTCAAAAACCAGCGCCTGCTTCTCCGCCGAAATACCCACTCCGGTATCGACGATGGAAAAATGCAGCCAGATATCCTCCCTGAAATCCGGATTGCCCACAGGAATCTCATCCGGGCCGGCCAGGGCGACACGCAAGACCACCTCCCCATCCGCGGTGAACTTGATGGCGTTGTTGATCAAATTGATCAACACCTGCTTCAGCCGCAACGGATCCCCCAGCAGCGTGGATGGCACATCCTCGGCCAGATGGCAATACAGCTCCAACTCCTTCTGATAGGCCTTGATGGCCAACGAATCGCAAGCGTTCTCGATCTGCCCGGAAAGATCGAAGGGGATCCGTTCCAAGGTGAGCATGCCCGCGTCGATTTTGGACAGATCCAGGATCGAATTGATCAATTCCAGCAGCGAATCGGAAGATTTCTGGATCACCTCCAGATAGTGTCGCTGATTTTGGGCGGAGAGGCGTGTGGTCAGGATCAAATCGGTCAAACCGATGATGGTATTCATGGGGGTACGAATTTCGTGGCTCATGTTGGCCAGAAATTCGCTTTTCATGCGACTGGCCGACTCGGCCACCTCCAGAGTCTCTTTCAACGACCGCATCAACTGTTTGCGCTCGGTGATATCGTGCATGAAGGCGGTATAAAGCTTCTTGCCACCCAGATGAATTTCAACCAGCCCCACCTCCAGATCGATGATTTGACCATCCGCACGCAAACCCGGCAGTTCCACCCTTCTTTTGAGATGGGGAGAGCCTTCCGGGGCCTGGGCATGCCGCAGCAGGGCCTGGGCATGGGCCTGACGGTGCTCCGGGGGAATGATATACTGGGCCAGATCCTTGCCCAGACACGCCTCCCGGGAAAAACCGAACATCTCTTCCGCCGCCGGGTTGAGCTCCACCACTTTGCCATCGACATCGATGGTGATGATGGCATCCAACGCGGACTCCTGATTCAAATGAAGCCGCTTCTCCCGCTCTTTCAATTCCGCATGGGTCTCCAGGAGCTTGCTCTCCATGGTTCCCAACATCCTGCCGAACAGCAAAATCAATCCGATTCCCCCCATCACTCCCACCCCGATGCCGATGGCAATGATCCAGTAGGAATGATGCACCTGGAACGTGGCGTCTTGCACCACGATCATGAAGGCCACTTCCTGACCAGATGCATTCAGAATCGGCAGACGGGCGATGTTGTAATGGTCATCGTCTTGCGAGACGTTGTACCACAAGTGGCGACCCGCGACATAAAAATCCGGTCTGAGACGGTTGATCAAGGAAGGCGGAGTCGTAGCGGTACTTTGATTGATCACCACATGATCCGGAAAGGCATCCCAAACCAGGGACCGGCCCAACATTTTCGCGCCGGACTGCCAGTCGGTCTGCTGGAGACGACTCTTTTCGACAAACAGATACAGATCGACCGGAAACTGCTGACGCACCAATCCGGCGAATTGTTCCAGTTCTTTGCCCAGTTCGATGAAACCGATCAAGGTCTGTCCATCGTACCAGGGAGTGACGGTCCGCAGCACCAGAGTGCCCATTTTGCCCAACTCCAGATCCGAAGAGACCAGACCGCTCTCCTGAGCCAGCATCAACGAGGCACGATCAATCCCATCACCAAAGCGATCCGGTTGATGCACACGTAAAAAATTGACCCGGTCCGGTTGGTGGAAATAAAAATGGGTGATCCGGTTTTCCTGCTGCAACGCCCTGAAAAAACCCTTAGAAGTGGTGTACAGCGCCTCCCGGTCACGGGTCAGATAGGTGTTCCTGATCGTGTCATTCAGCCGGATGGCACTGATGGCGATCTGCATTTTGCTGACTTCATCGGAGTGCATTTCGACCAGGGCGCGACCGATGGCATCGGCGACCTGCTGCATGTGATATTCGTTCTGGGTGGTCTGCTGCCAATAGATGCCCAAGGAACTGCAAGAGATCATGATTGCCACAATCACGATAAATTTAATGATCATATCGCGCTTTGCGCTGTACATGACTCTTAGCCTTAACGATAAGAAATCAAAGGTTTATCAAACGCCGGAGCCATCCGTTTGGAAAGCCCGTGCGATAACGGTGGTCAATTCAGCGGCGGTGAATGGCTTCATCAAGATGCTGGAAGCCCCCAAGACCGTCGCCGCCTTCAGGTTCAGGGCGGCTGACAAATACGGAGGACTCCCGCCGGAGATGGCAATGATTTTGGGTCTGTTCTCCAAACGGGTAAACGCCATGACCACCTCGATACCATCCATCTCCGGCATGAGGATATCGGTGATGACAAGATCCGCCGGACGATTGTAAAACGCTTGCACCCCCTCCTTGCCATTGTTGGCCTCCTCCACCTCATACCCGTTCTCCCGGAGAATACGGGTCATCAAGGTCCGGATCGCGGGATTGTCATCAATAATCAAAATGCGTTTGGCCACTGCGTTGATATGGTGATTCATGACACCCCTTCCGGATGGCTGTGGTGGTCAGGCAGTCCGATGGCCAATGCGACTGCGTCCAGAATCCTTTGATTGGTAAACGGCTTTTGCAGCACATTGACCACACCGAACATTGTGGTCAGTTTCAAGACAAAATCCATGGCCAACTGGGCATTGCCGCCAGACATGGCAATGATCTTTTGCTCCTGGTTGATCGTTTGCACACGTTGAATCAAATCAATACCATCCATATCCGGCATGATGATGTCGCTGATCACCAGCCTGGGTTGCACGTCCTGATAAACCTGCAACGCTTCCACCCCGTTGGAGGCGGTCGCCAACGAATAACCGGCATCTTGAAGAACACGACACAACAAGTTCACCAATCTTTGTTCATCATCCACAATCAGGATATCTTTCATATTCTGTCATCCGCTGAATTCCTGGTGCCTGATCATCCGGTGGGGGTGATCCACCACACAGACCCGACCCATCCGTTTGGGGTTGCGGGATGTTCACTCCACCCGACATGGAATCACTATGGGCCGACAGCCTCTGCGGAATCAACAACAAATTGATCCGGATCCCAAACTTCTCGGTTGTTGAAAATATCGTACAGAATCCGTCCCAACTCCTCCTTCAGGACCGGTTTCCTGAGAACCGCCCGGATGCCAAGCGTCCGCATCTGTTCGGGGGAGACCGGATCCTTTTTCCCCGAACACAACACAGAGGGCAACCCGGCATTCAGGGTGGCAATCCGGGACAGCAATTCGATTCCGGTCATGCCGGGCATGGTCTGATCGGTAATGATGACATCGTACTGATCCGAATCCAGTTGCAACCGTTTCCAGGCCAGACCGGGATCGCTGCAACACTCCACCTGATAGCCCAATTGTTCCAATTGCATTTTTCCCAATCGGGCGATGCTGGTTTCGTCATCGACGAACAAAACCCGATAGGCCTCCAGGGTTCGATGCACAGTGGTACTCGTCTCGGAGGCCGTTTCCCGTTCGACGGCCAAAGGCCAGAACACCTGAAAGGTGCTGCCCCGACCGATTTCACTGAACACCTGAATGGCCCCTTTGGCATCGGTGACAATCCCATGAACCACCGACAATCCCAAACCGGTCCCCTTGCCGATCTCCCGGGTACTGAAAAAAGGATCGAACAGACGATCCCGTATCTCCGGATCGATGCCCACACCCGTATCCTGAACCGCCAGCAACGCATAAAGACCGGGGGCGACATCCAAGGTGCCGGCCTCATCGGGAGTCAAAGTGACCGTGTTCAGGGTGATATCCAGGCTCCCACCCTTTTCCTCCATGGCAAAAGACGCGTTCGTGCACAGGTTCATGATGACCTGATGCAACTGGGTGGGATCCCCCGAAATCACCACATCCGGCTCCAGAATGTGGGTATGGATGGCAATGGTGGTCGGAACCGAAGCGCGCATGAACTGGATGGTTTCCTTGAGAATCGGCACCACTTGAATGGTTTTGCGTTCCCCTTCGGACATGCGGCTGAAGGTCAACAGTTGGGCGACCAGATCCTTGGCCCGTTTTCCCGCCAGGAAGACATCCTGCAAATCCTGGTGGTTCTGGTCGGTGGCGGGAATCTTGTCCAGCACCAGTTCCGTATAACCCAGAATGATGCCCAGCAGATTGTTGAAATCATGGGCAATGCCACCTGCGAGGGTTCCGATGGCCTTCATTTTCTGCGCCTGACGCAGTTGCCGTTCCATGCGCAACTGTCTGGTGATGTCCCGATGCACCGCGACATAGTTTCTGACCGATCCATCCGGACTTTTCACCGGGGAGATGCTGGATTCCACATCAAAAAACGATCCATCCTTTTTGCGGTTGAGGAAATGCCCCTTCCAGGTCTTGCCCATGGCCAGACAACGCCACATCTCCCCGGCGATCTCCTGTTTGAACTCTCCCGCGTCCAGAATGGTGATGTTCTGGTCGATCACCTCCGTCGCCGCATAACCCGTCACCCGACAAAAGGCCTGATTGACATACTGGATCACCCCGCCGGTATCGGCAACCAGGACCATATCTTCGGTCTGCTCGATGGCCGAAGCCAGGCGCAAATTGTTGGCATGAGCGCGCAGCGCCATGATTCCGAAAGAGATATCCCGGGCCAGATCCATCAGGAACGCCGTCTCCCGCCCATCGAAGGCATCGGGTTCCGCCGCATAGACGCTCAAGGCACCGAAAGGTTGTCCTTCGCTCACCAAGGGCAGGGAAACCGAGGAGCGATACCCCTGGGCCATGGCCTGTTCCCGCCAGGGGGCGAAGTCAGGATCGTTGAGAATGTCTCTGGCATGGGCCGGCAGACCGGTGCGAATGGCGCGACCGGTTGGCCCCTGTCCACTGGCCCCCTCGCCCCAAGAGATGTACAAGCTATCCAGATAGCCGATTTCATAACCAAACTGAGCCACCGGCACCACCCGTTGCGTGGCATCCTGTCCGGAAAAACCGCACCACGCCAGCCGGTAACCGGCCTTCTCCACGATCAATTGACACAACGTGGTCATGAACTGCTCTTCATCCTGGGCGTGAAGCAACGCCTCGCTGGCGGAACTCAACGCCTTGAGGGCGCGGTTCATGCGTTGCAATTCCATTTCCGCCCCTTTGCGCACGGTAATATCCGTATAGGTACCGGCCATTCTCCAGGGCTTGCCTTCTGCATCCCGCTCCACCACCTTGCCGCGTCCTTGAATCCAGACCCAATCCCCCATGCGGGTGCGCAATCGATACTCCAGGGAGTGGCTCTCGATCCGACCGGCCACATGATCGTCGAGGCCGCTCAACACCCGTTCCCGATCATCCGGATGCAGCAGATCGACCCAGCTTTGAAAGTGGGGCACCAGTTCTCCATGGGCGAAACCCAGCATCTGTTCGGCCTTGGGACTGAAATAGATCGCCCCGCTCCGGATGTTCCAGTCCCAGATGCCGTCGTTGGTGCCATCCAGGACCAGTTGCAAACGCTCCTCGCTGGTCTGCAACGCGGCGCGCATCCGATACTCTTCGGTCACATCCCGAAACACCAGCACCACTCCAAGCAGGGTTCCCCCGGCATCCCGGATGGGGGAGCAACTGTCGGCAATCTGCGATTCCCGTCCGTCCCTGGCAACCAGGGTGGCATGACTGGCCAGACCGACAAGCGTACCGGTTTCAAGCACCGTCTCCACCGGATTGACCACCGGCAAGCCGGTCTGACTGTTGACCATCCGAAACACTTCGGACAAAGGACGATTGCGCGCTTCGTCCAATTTCCATCCGGTCAACGTCTCGGCCACGGGATTCATGTACTGCACACGACGGCGTGTGTCGGTGGAGATGACCGCGTCGCCAATGGATTGCAACGTGATGAAATGGTTGGTTTCCGTCTCGTACAGGGAACGTTCCAGGCTTTTGCGGGTGGAGACATCCAGCACAATGGACACCACGACCTGGATTTTCTCCTGCTGAAAAAGCTGCATGCGCACTTCGACTGGATATACAGAACCATCCCTGCGACGGTGCTCGGTCTCGAAAAACAGTTGGAGCTTGTCTCCCCGCAACAGAGGCTGCACCCGTTCCTTGAATGCATTCTCCGACATCAACGGATTGAAAGACCAGGGATACAGCATCGATAACTCGGCAGACGTATATCCCAGATTGACTTGTGCGCTATTGTTGACATAAACACAACGAAAAAAATCCACGTCAAAAATATAAATCTCATTGACCGAACTTTCCAGAATGCGTCCCAATTGTTGATGTTCCACAATACGACGAATCAACGGTTTGCTGATCCAATAAAACAGCAACTCCCCGACCGCAACGATTCCACAGGCCAATGCAAACAACAGCAAGGCAGCCTGGATGTATCGACTGCGGACCTCTTCCATATCGACTTTGACCACCACCCCCATATTCAAAATGGCCACCGGCTCATAAGCGGCCAACACCTCCACCCCGCGATAATCCAGACCAACAACGGAGCCGGATTGTCCCGACAAGGCCCGCTGCATCGGAATGGCCAACCGACTCGGAAGCGGCACCGGCTGAGGCTTGTCGAAGTCGGAGTGGCGATGCCGCACCATGAACACGATCCGGTCCCCTTCTCTTCGGCCCACCGTGAACTCCCCGGTCTCACCAAAGCCCTTGAACCGGTCATGAGCCTGCCGGATTTGCGCAAGGGTCGCCTCCTGAGAACCTCCCGGATAATCCGGACTGTGCTGCTGATCAAACGCCGCCAGGGATTCCATGAACCGGGCGCGGCTCTGGACAATGTCGATCAATCGGTCGCGAACATCTTCAAGATGGGTTGTATACAAAGTCCAAATGGTAATACCTCCCACAACCATCGAAACGATCAACAGGATCAGGCCAAGCAGCATGAACTTTCGATTGAAGGTCAGTTCCATTTCTCGTCTTTCCGGATTCAATCCGAGCTGAAATCGGAATGCAACCAGTTCTGGAAGTTTATAAACACAAACATGAATGATAGACCTTATTGGAGATCTGAATGAGTGATACTCTATCAGAAGTTTCACAACGATGCAGCATCCCATGCGATACCGATCTAAAAACATCTCCGGCATGCGCGAGATCCGCCGTTGCGCCTCAAGGATGAACCTTCTCCAGGAAGAATATTCGACAAATTGGGGAAAACAGGCGGGAAACTCCGGGACAAGCGGAATCAAGGCGTCCGGCGATCAAGGCGTCCGGACCAGACGAAATCCAATATAGTCATAGCGACTGGTGGGAGCATGCCAGTAACGTTCGGCACTACGGGCTCTTTTGGCACCATTATCATAAGACCCCCCGCGCAAGACACGATCACGGACATTCACTTCATTTCGGAACGGATTTTTCATACTGGCCTGGGGAGTGGCATAATAGTCCGGGTCATAGCCGTCCATGCACCATTCCCAGACATTGCCATGCATGTCGTACAAACCAAACCCGTTGGCGGGAAAACTCCCGACCGGCATGGTGGATTGGCGATACAGTCCCTTGGAAAATCCCCGACAGGGACAACTGCCATTGAAATTGACCTGATTGTTGGATCGAATGGTTTCGCCAAAAGAAAAAGGGGTCACACTCCCGGCGCGGCAGGCGTATTCCCACTCGGCTTCCGTAGGCAGGCGAAACCCTCCTCCGCTGCGCAAATTCAACAGTTCGATGAAGGCCATGGCGTCATACCAACTGACCCGCTCCACCGGATAGTTGGCCCCCCGTCGGAAATGGGCCGGATTTTCATGGATGAGTTTGCACCACTCCCCCTGAGTGACGGCAAACATCCCCATCCAGAAACCATCCAGGCTCACGTCATGTAGCGGCGCCTCGCTTGGTTTGTGACCATCCTCGCTCTCCACGCTGCCCATCCTGAAGGTTCCCGGGGGAATCCACACAAACTTCATTCCGGTAATATCGTCTCGAAATTCCAACATGTCACAATCCGGCCTTCCAGGTACGGTTGATTCCAGAAGATCGACCCTCATCGTCATCCACACCAACCGATCTCAACATGCTCGCCCTCGTCAATTCCGATGAACCATACATCCCCTCGACTCACAACAACACCCAACGCGCACCATCCGCAGGCAACGGTTCATAACTGGGTCAACAATAGCAAGGTCTGCTCAATCTGTTCATCCAGTCTTTCCAGAAAGGCATTCACCTCCTCCCAGTCCCCCACCTCCGCGGAACCTTTGATGCGAATGGCCTGGGTTCCGATCCGACTGGCGCCGATCCCTTTGGCCAGACTGGACAATTTCCCAACCCCCTGCACCGCCTGTGTGACATTTTTCTTGTCCAGGGCACGGCGCAACTCTTTGACGACCGCCAACACCTCTCCCTGAAAGGCGCTCCTGGCCCGGTTCCAGGACTCCTGATCCACTTCGACCGGCTCCAAAGTGATCTTTCCCACGGACCGTTTCCGGGGCTTGAGAAACGGTTCGATGACCTGAATCAGCTCATGGGGTCGATACGGTTTTCTCAGATAACCATTCATGCCGATATTGCGACACTTCTCCTCCTCCGAGGCCATGATACAGGCGGTGACCGCAATGATGGGAATCCGGGAATCCAACATCTCGGACGGGGAACTTTCCCGGATGCGCAGGGTGGTTTCAAAGCCATCCATGTTCGGCATTTGCAGGTCCATCAAAATCACATCGAAATGGGTTTCCTTTTTCTTCAAGATGTCCAGGGCCTCGCCACCATGGTTGGCCAGGGTGACCAGATGACCCGCCTGATACAAAATGGTGGTCGCCAGTCTCTGGTTGGTGGCCAGATCCTCCACCAGAAGAATCTGCAATGGATAAACATCGGTCCGACGTTTGATGGCATGATCGACCGGATGACTCAAAGCGCTCTCTTTTCCCAATCCCTGTTGAATCCGATTGAGCAGTTGAAAACGCCGCACCGGTTTTTTCAACGACAACGCCCCATGCAACCAGGACGGCCCAATGAATGCCGAAAGGCTCATATTGGTGGGCAACAAGACAATCGGCGCGCCCCGGAATCCGCTGGCCACCTGCTGCATATCCACCTCGGAGATCTCTTCCCGCAGCAGGCACTCATCCACCAACAAGACATCAAACGGTTGGTTTCGTCCTTGCGCCTCCCTCAAAGCGGCAAGCAACGCCGTACTGTCCGCAACCGTCTCACAGCTTCCGCCAAATCCGATCACCATCTTGCCAATGATCGACTGCCCGATGTAGGGACCACCACCGATCAAAACCCGCAACCCTTCCAGAGTGGCGGCATTTTTCTCTTTCCGGTTGACACGATCGTCACTGTCGGCTCTGTGACCCCTCGTGTGTTGTGGCTGGGCATGAGACAATTTGACAGCAAAATGAAACGTGCTTCCCTGGTCAAGAATGCTTTCGACCCAGATGCTCCCATTCATCATCTGCACCAGATGTTTGCTGATACCCAACCCCAGACCCGTCCCGCCATACTTGCGTGACGTGGAGTCGTCGACCTGGGTGAATTCCTTGAAAATGATATTCAGTTTATCTTCCGGAATCCCGATTCCCGTGTCGGTGACGGAAACGCGCAACAAAAAAGGCTCCCCGTCCGCATCCAAAACCCGCGCCCCTTCCACCCGCACCAGAACATAACCGGAAAAGGTGAATTTGATGGCGTTGTTGATCAGGTTGATCATGATCTGTTTGAGCCGCAACGGATCTCCATACAAGGTTTGCGGCAAATTCCAGGCCACGTCGCAAAACAGGTCCAGTGACTTATGATGCGCATTGACCGCCATGGTCTCACACACATCCTCGATCCTGCCGCACAAATCGAATGGAATGTTCTCAAAGACCAGCTTTCCCGCTTCGATTTTGGAAATATCCAGGATATCGTTGATCAGATCCAACAAAGAAAGCCCGGCATTCAAAACCATTTGCAGATGCCCCAACTCCTCTTCCCGCGGCAGATTGCTGGTCAGAATCAGATCGGTCATGCCAATGATGGCATTCATGGGACTCCGAATCTCATGACTCATATTGGCAAGAAAGGCGCTTTTTGTCTTGCTTGCTGCTTCCGCGACACTCAATGTATCCCCAAGCGATTTCAGAAGCTGTTTTTCCGAGGTAATGTCATGCAGAAAGATAATATTACTTGATTTTCCGTGTCGCAAAGAGATGACCAGCCCAATATCCAAATCAATCGGCTGACCACTGGCTCCCAGACAGGTACAATTGAGCCGTCTTTGAATGGTGCCAGACTGGCCGGAAGGTGAATCCACTCCGCTCCCGGAGGGTAACGTGTGCAGCAACGACAAAAATTCCCGATGCGGAATCAGATTTCCAATATTGATATTCTCCCATGCGGATAATGAATATCCAAAAATCTGCATGGCTGCCGCATTGGAATAGACAATCCGGCCCTGGGCATCGATCCCCATGATGCCATCCAACGCACTGTCCAGAATGGTTTCCAGGTACCTTTCACTCTCGGCAATCCACTCCTTGCTGTGTTCACAATCCAGCACACCCGCCATGATGCGCCCGACGGTGTGCAGAAAGTCGAAGGATTCGGGACACAAATCAATCTGATGATCAAAAACAAGACACACAACCCCAAAACGACTCCCTTCAAGCTCGACCGGGAATACCCGATGCCCATCAGGCCATACCGGTCCTTCCTTCGCGATCAAACCGGGCAACAACTGGCAGCATTTTTCAATCTCGGCCACCTCCATGCCAATGGTGACTTGCAAACAATCCAGCCCCTCCAGTCTGCCATTCAAGGGTGCCAGAAAAATTCCCGCCGACACATAATCGGCAATATCATGCACCGATACAATGCGGTTCAAAATGATCTCCAGTCGTTCTTTCCAGGGCAGATGACTCGTGGCAACCCGGTGAATCTCGACGATACCTTCTTGATAAACCAACTGCTTTTTGATATGGGCATTCAGTCTGTGATGATTCAGGGCAATGGTTGCCTGAGAGGCCAAAGATTCCACAAGACTCTCGTCATCCTCGGAAAACGGAATGACTCCCCCACTGTGCTTATCCGTCGCGTTGATCAACTGAATCGCGCCAACAGGCTCTTCACCAGCAATCATCAAGGGAGCCGTCAGAAAGGATCGGGAACGGTAGCCGTTCTGCCGATCGAATTCGCGGGTCTTCTCAAAATCATAATCCGTCACCGAATAGCCGTCTTCGATTCTGATGATTTTGCGTTCAAGAACACAGGCAGACACAATGGATCGGAGATCCGGGCTATCGTCATCCAGATAAAGGGGAATCAAAGGAAACGAACATTTCCGCCCCGAAGCCCCCCCGAGGCTGATGCCGAGAGAATCGGTACGCACAATCTCGAACCGAAGAAACCGTTTTCCGACCACCAGATATAAAGTACCCGCATCGGCGCGGGTCAGGTCCTTGGCGTAGACCAGGATCATTTCCAACAACAAATCCAACTCCACGGAGGAGGACAAAGCAACTCCGATCTGATTCAGTTTTCTTAACTTGTCGCGCAGATCCACCATGCATACACCTTGAATCCAACAGAAATCTCCCGGATCTGCCGGGGGAGAGGAAAAATGGGAAATTTCTGGAAAGATTCCAGCGTTTTCTTTGCTGCTCTTGCGACTCTCCTGCCGTATCCATCTCAGGTCTGAACAACCGCAATACGATAAATTGGCCTGACTCCCGCCTTTGAACGTTTGCAATTCAAGGGATATCCAATCAGGTTAGGCCAACTTTCCCACTTTGTAAACCTTCTTGTCATTCCTGAAACCAACCCCAGCCCCAAAAACCATCCCCTCGGCAACACGCTTTACGAAAGACGCCAAGCAACAAACAAGCCCCGCCACCCTTCCGTCCAAGAAATGGCAGGCCGAGGAAAATAATGATAGAAATCTAAAATTAAATAATTTTTATTATATAATAACCGCCCAGCATGCAGTCCCGCCACACCCGCAAAGGGGTGGCGGGACAACGGGAAAACATGGCGTTCTGTGGCGAAAGCGCGACAAACCAGCGCTCCCGAACCACCCTTTCAAGTCACAATGGCTTGGTCAAAGTCATCGTCACAATGGAACCTTCGGGACGATCTTCCGCACCAAACTCCAAAATGCCACGCAGGGACACAGACATCTTCAACGCCGGAATCGCCGTGACCAACTCCGGTCCGATGCCGAAAACCTGATCGTGATCGTTACGATTCCAGGTGACGCCGGTGCCTTTGTCGTCGGTCAACTGCCATTGTCCATAACCCGCCACCCCCAGTTCCACCAGATCGGTGACCTGATGACCGATGCCCCATTCAAAATGGAAATCATCACCAAGACGCACATCGGTTTCGTCTTTCTTGGAGTGGGTTTCATATCGGGTCAACAACGACATCGACCACTCTTTCTTCGCATCCGGGTACCAGGTACCGCCCAACGTAAACATGGTGGTCCAGAAATCCTTGCCGGGAGAGGCGGGATTGAGGCGGTTATAGCTGCCGGTGGGCAGATAGAATCCAAGGGCCGTGGAGGCATCCCAATTGGCCCCATGCCAACCCAGCAGAAGCGGTTCAATGGCGATGTCACCCAGGCCGAATTTGTCAGATTCCACCCCCACACCGTTCAAGTCGAGATCGGTGTTCACCAACGGGACCAGGATATCCATCCCATAGTCGGCGCCCAGCACCTTATGGGGTGTCATCCAAATGAGTCGATTGACCGAGGCGAAAACATCCAGATCCAGTCCAACCGGAACCTCTTTGCCGTTATTGTCCTGCAAAGCCGTGGATTGATACAATACGTTGTACCAGCGCCAGTAAACGCCAGGCGGAGGAAGTGTTGCGGCCTTGATTCCTTCGACCCCATGAACATAATGCCCCTGTTCTCCGGCATCTGCACGGGAGGTCAAAGTGAGATTGCCCACACACAGTCCAACCGCCAGCAGTGTTCCGACTTTTTTCATGGTCACTCCTTTGTCTATAACCGGGCCATGGAATGGAATACGTTCCATCGCCCCAGGTGCTGTCCAATGAACACCCCAGACCACAGTATCCCGCAGTTTGGGACATCCACCCATCCGAACATCATAGGTCACCCCAAGGGGGATAGAAAGCAAAAATATGAATACCGGGCCATCCCCACCTTCCAGGCGCGTTCCATTTCCAGTTTGTGGTGTCTATTCTTTCATAAACAGAACCAAATAACCGCAGACGCTCTGGTCATCGCCACCGCTGCGTTGGACCCTGTTCATGCCGTTCAATGCTGGCCCAACACGCCACACCATCCAACCCAAACACAACGCCATCATTATGGATAAACCGGTTCCGCATACTTGATCTGTGGGCGTGATGGATGTATGCTGCGTCATCACTCAGATTTTCATTAATTCCGATTGCCAAGTCATCACAAAAATAGAATTAAAATAATCAACCAAACAAAACCGCTTGCAATCGTCGCATGATACAAAAAAAGAGTCCCGTTGATCCCATTGACGCGTGACTCCCAATCGATCTCCACCCATACCAAAGGGTTGTTGCTGTGTTCAGAATGATATCTCAAGCCAGCCACGTATGGCCGGACCATCTGGATTGGCGGTCCGGCACACGCATGGCTTCGTCGTTGGTCCGTTTGCGGGAGATTGGATCGGTGGCAGCGAGTTCCCGCCACTTGGCGCGACAGATGGCCATGCAGGTGGACTATCAGCAATCCGGATTGATCGTGGAACTGGGGCCAGGACTGGGCGCCATCACCAAGGAAGTATACAAACGGGTCGCCAACCGCAAGCAATTGCTGTTGATCGAGGTGGGAGGAGCCTTTATCCCCGAATTGAAAAAACAATTCCACGGAGTCACGGTGATTCACGACTCGGCGGAGTGGCTGCTCAAACATGTCAAAGGACGCCGAGTGGCGGCAGTGGTCTCCTCGCTGCCGTTACGATCCCTGCCCAACAAAGTGGTACATCGCATTGGAGTGGCCTTGAGCCAGGTGATGGATGCCCAAACCCGCTACATCCAGTTCACCTACGATCTGCGCCCCACGGAATCGGCTTATTTTACCCACATCGCCATGGAAAAACAGCACAGCCGGATTGTCTGGCGCAACCTGCCCCCGGCACGGGTGGATACCTTCTGTCTGGCCACGGAATCGACCGGTCGCCCGGAAAAAATCGCGTTCCATGCCGCCTCTGGATCCTGACGGCAGCAACGAGAACCTCCCGGACCCGTCTCAATTCACAAGACACAAGGCCCCCATCCCCACCAGTCAAGGGGGGGATGGATGACCTGAAAACTTACTGAATGCCTTTCTTTTTGGCCGCATCCAGCAATTTGGCATCACCGTGCTTGGCGCAATAATTGACCAAACGCTCGCTGAATTCTTCAAAGCCTTTCTGTTTCCAGACCGTATCTCCGGAGACACCGCTCAGATAGCCGTCGATCCACATCAGGACAATCCCGATATCTTCCGCATTCCCCTGAGCAGCCTCCTCCAGGAACTCCTGGCAGGTATACACTCCGAAGTTAATGTCTTCGCTCTGTTTTTGCTTCTTTGCGTGGCCGGGGGTCGCCACCAGCAGCGAGGCAAGCACAAAACTGGCAATCAAATTAATTTTTCTCATCATACACCATCCGGTTATAAGGTTATTTTCTAAAGGCGACAGAAGTGGCGGAAAATACCCGATGACGCGGTATCTTGCAAGGGGTGGAATGCTCCATGCTCGAAAGAGTCAAGTATCATCTCTCTTCATCCCCTCATAACGTCTGACCCTGTTGACCGTTTCATCCATGCGATTGAATGCGATTCGCAAAATCAATGGACAAAACCAATAACGAAAGCTACTTTCTTTTTCCAGGAACATCATCCCGTCCCTCAGAAGAAAAACAACAAAACCGGACAAACACCAGGATCCAACCCAATCGTGACCGGTGCCAACACACCGGCTTATCAGCCATTTCCTTCGACATTCATTGGAGGTCAATCGATGCAATCATCCAATTTTTCCCTCAGCGCCGCCATGGTGAGCATTGGTTTTCACATGACCTGCGCCATGGCGATGGAAGGCGATATCCATCCCGCTTCCATGCAGAAGGGCAAT
Organism: Magnetococcales bacterium; assembly: GCA_015231755.1. Lineage (NCBI taxonomy): Bacteria > Pseudomonadati > Pseudomonadota > Magnetococcia > Magnetococcales > Magnetococcales bacterium. Next base: position 36,418 of record JADGAZ010000028.1, read on the forward strand.
CCAAACCCGATCATGGCCTCCCGGAGCGAACTCCAGCCGCCAACTCCCGGTTTCGATTGCCGCAAGGCCGCTTCAACCGTGGAAAAAACCATTTGCACCGATGTAAACCTCGCGCAAATGGATGGGGAACTCTCCACGATTTACAAACACGCCCTGCAACGGACCAAACAGGACGAAAACCTGAAAACTCAACAACTGAACTGGCTGCGCCAAGTCCGCAACGCCTGTGCCGATGCCCCCTGTCTGTCCAAGGCGTATCAAGGTCGGATCAACGCATTGCGACAGATGGATACAACCGCCGGTTCTGGAATCGTCTCCCCCTTTCCCGCCACCTACCAGGGAGGATTTACCGGAAAAGAACGCCTCACCTTGACCGCAGATGGCCGAATCCTTGAACAGGGAATCCCCACCGGAAGCCATCAGGTGGATTGGGATTCACCCTGGACAAAGGCCCAATACCCCCTATTGCTCATCCGGAAGGACGCACACGGCGTCGAGAAACGACACTGCAAAATTCAACCGGACAGGATGAAAATGTTTTGCCATGAAGGAGGATCAGGCTATTCCGAACTGGATCGGATTGACCCGGCACCCAAAGTCCAACCCCATGTCGCCACCCAGTGCGACGACGAACAACTCTATCTGGAAGTGATGGCAGCCGCACGGCAGGCCAAACCGGATCTCGAACTCAAAGGAGCCACAGAAATCCGCCTGCACACCAAAACAACCTGTCAAATCACCCTCTACTACCTGAAACAAGGTCAACCCCTTGATCTTCCTGCCACCTACGACCTGAACAATCATCCGGTCAGACTGACTTTTCTCCCCATGCCCAGCCAAAAATAAGGAGAAAGAATCATAAAAACGGGGGAAAGACATGCTTCTCTTTACCCTGACCACAAAAATAATAATAATTATTCAGTTATTATTACTGATGATCATTCCCCAACATCTCTTCATTCAACCCCCGCATCTCCGATAAAACGATCAAAATTTGCAGAAAAAATTATATTTTGCGAAATTATCTTGCATTGCGGAGTGTCCAGTGCAAAAATATACAACATTCACGCAAGGAATCATTCGAGTATCAGCGCAACCAAAAGTGGGAGTTGAAGATGATTCAACCAAAATGGGTGAATGACAGGACAAAGGATGCCAACGACACGCAGACACCGGATAAAGACCGCCTTGCGACAACCCTGAATGCGACAAACAACTATTATTTTAATCAAGGGTTTACTGTGGAAGATTTCCGCAGAAACATGAATAGCCGATTAAAAAATGTGGGGGTTGCCCTGTTGCATGATCAACATAAGCGATTGGTGGAAATTCTGGTCAAACTGTACATTGGTGTCAGAAATCTCCAGAAAAGTGCCCCGAATCACGAAAATTCTACATACCTCTATAATGTCATTGACGAACTAAAAGATTATGCATTAAAACACTTCAGAAACGAAGAAGAGTTTATGAGAAAAATAAAATACTCATATATTGCTGAACATATGGAAGCGCATAAGATTTTTGTCGAATCTTTGCTTGGCCTGGAAAAACGTATGCGGCAAGAATCCGTATCTTACATTATTGATTTACTGCACCTTGTCATTGGATGGCTGTTTCAGCACATCAATCATATGGACATGTCTTATTCAAAATTTCACAACGGAGATATTAAAACAAAAGCTATCATTACACTGCATATTCCACCCTCATTATCAAACAATAGTCTGTTAAGAAACAAAGAAACAAAAGATGACTTAAAATCAAAAGAAAATCACGCCGATTTAAAAAGAACGCTCCTGAGACGATTACCGATCATAGAAATCAATAATATAGACAAGGAGCATATGGAGTTGATCAATCAAACGATCCTGTTGAGCGGGTTGGCAATCAAACTTACTTCGGGCATCCTCAGAAAGTCCAACACATTGAAACTGTACATGAAATCGTATTTATGA
>JADGAZ010000029.1:0-19393 GCA_015231755.1 Magnetococcales bacterium
ATTCTGGGGCGCAGAAATTTTCCTTGCGCTCCGGGAGGGGTCCATATATGTCCCCAGATTCCTGGATGGTCACGTCAAGCCCTCAGCCAATGGTTGGATTCGGAACCACCATATCGGCCCCCAATTCTATCAAGAAACATGCGCGTTTCATCATCCAGACGTTCCTCGCGGATCAACGTATTCTGAATTTGTCTGGCAGCGATGATGTGGCCGACTTGGAAAGCCTCCGAAAACTGGTCCAAGACAGGTTGGATGGCTTCCGGACTAATTAAGGCAGGTAGTGCTTTCCTCACTTCGCTAGATGGAAGCAACAGTTCAGCGGCAAAAGCGTTCGCCCGTTTTTCCCAAAGGGCGTCCGTCCGTCTGCTCAGTACTTCTACTGCAGGCAAGGCATGTTTTGTGTCTACCAACAGGTGGGCGAGTTCGTGAGCCAACGTCGATCGTCGTCCCCACGGGTGCTTGGCGCGCAAGCCCCATCGGTTCAGCAGGATACCAGCCCGGTCATTTTCCCAGCGCGCGATGGCGTCCACTGAATCGGCCACCCGAGTGTTCGTGACGTTGATTCCCCAGTTGGTCAGGAGATTCTCGAGATCAACCGGCTGTGACTCCTTGATCTTGAGTTTATTTCTTAACCATTGGGCGAGTTGATAGCCCTGATCGTAGGGAAAGATGTTTTCCAGGCGGGCAAGCTTCTGTTCAGCCTGATCCCGCAACCGGGTGAAGACGGCGTCAAGTTGTGTCAAGCGTATGGATGCCACTCTTCGCAGAACCTTTTTTTGATCTGCTTCAAGCAGAACCGCACGTGTCATCCTGGCGGCGATTTGCAGTGGAGACGGCTGTTCAAGGGACGCGCCACCAAAATAGGCGACATAGTCATCATTGGCGGCTATGGCGCGGAGGCGGTTTATGGGTATGCCGGCATGCAAGCTAAGAATGTCATCATCTGAGAACTGGTTATTGGCAGATCTCCATGCCTCCAACACCTGCTGCCCACGTGTTGATTGCTCGGAAACGGCGCGGGCGATTTCATTCCCCAGTTCAGTCAATACCTTCATGGCCTCATGCAAAGGCATATGGGCGTCAACGGTTTCGGAAACGATCCGCAAGTCGTTCCCTTCTCGCATAAGGTAAATGTATGGTAAATGAACGCTTGGCATCCCCTCAGCCAAGTTATGCCGTTTGGAAAACGCCAGAATTTCTCGTTCATCCCTGGCGACTGTTTCGTCGGGCAGTTCCCCCCAACGGAGTTCGGATAGTGCTTTATCGATAAATTGATCGGGAGACTCGGGAAAATATCCGAGAGGAAAGGATTGTTCGGTCCATAGATACGGAAAGATCCTGGCTAGATGCAGAAGTAGGCTATCCCAGTATTCTTCGAACCCATGGACAACGCCATCGATCTCATCGCCCCAAACAATCGTCTTTCCAACAAGGATCGTCAATCTGCCCTTTCCTGAAAATTTGACCGTTCCTGACGATGCTGTTGGCAATTTATCGAAGCGGAACGCAATCGCACAATGATTACTCATGACTGTTTCCCCCTCGCCATCATCGCCTTTCGAAACTCACCAGAAAATTTATTATTTTTCCAAGTTACCGGCAACTTACTCTCCATCCAATCACGGAATTCCTTGTGATGCCCGGATGTTATTGCGCTTTTCATCAGGGAAGTCAGAACTTCTCTGGGGACTCGGCGTTTCCCCTCTTCCATTTCCGGAAAACCATGCCAGGAATCATCACTGGCCAGTGTCTGTTCTGCGCGATAGATCACGCCTTCATGGACATTATAGATTGCTTCCGGCGACTCCTTATCTGGATAAGGAACACCTTCGTTGAGCAATTGCTCTGCCAGACCCGGCTTGTTTGTGATCGTGGTGGGACACTTCCCTTTTATCCTCTTCCCAAACGATTCGAATCCGGCTTTGTCAGCTCCCCACTTATGATCTAACCGTTTCTCGCCACGATCATAATGTCTCATTTTTCCAACTCCTCGCTGTCCCGGAATTGCCGGCGGAATTCCCGGGCTCCCCCCAATTTCGGCGGTGAGATTTCCGGAACACGCACCCAAGCCAATCAAAACCACCTCTTACTTTGGCTAAAAACGGCTATGGCGTCAAGTACAACAATCTTTGATATGGAACAATCAGCCTCCCCGAAGTTGCCCCTTCGACGTCGGGTTCCTTCGATCCAGAAGCAGTGCGAAGGGAGGTCAAAATGGCTCTGAGGTCGGGGTGGGTGCAACCTGTTGATTTTATGGGCGAGGTCGGGGTCAAAGGGGCGTGAGGTCGGATGGGCCGAAGTCCTCGGCCACTGAGAAAGAGAGAGGGGTTGGGGCAGGTTTTGGCCTGGGTGGGCATGAGGCCGACCTCGTGGCGGACGCGTCACATTTTGACCGTCTCCGTAACCATTGAATTTATTAAGACTTTATATGCAAAAAGGGCCACCCTTGCAGGTAGCCCTTTTCAGATAACTTCTTGATATTCTTAAATTGGTGGAGCCAGACGGGATCGAACCGTCGACCTCTTGAATGCCATTCAAGCACTCTCCCAGCTGAGCTATGGCCCCGAATACAGACGCAAGAATAGTCCAATTTGGAGGTGCATGTCAAGCGGTTTGTGCAAAAAAATCGGCCTGGAGCGCAGATTTTGGGAGGGGGAAGAAAAAATGTAAAAAAAACTTGCCTTTGGGGCAGGCGAGTGGCAAAAGTGCGGATTGAACCGCTCTGGAAGCAGGCGGGCTGGATCGATCGATTGACTTCGAGGGATGTCGAGAAGCGCATGCTGAGGCAATTGACCATCGAAAATATCGCGCTCGTCGAAAGGCTGGATCTGACGTTCGAGCCGGGATTGACCATTCTCACCGGGGAGACCGGAGCGGGCAAGTCCATTGTGATCGATGCCCTGGCTCTGACCCTGGGGGCACGCGCCGACAGCGGGTTGATTCGCACCGGGTGCGATCATGCCATGGCCACGGCGCGCTTTTTGCTGCCGGAGCATCATCCCGCACGGGAGTGGCTGCGGGAACAAGAGCTGGACGGCGACGGGGATGAACTGTTCTTGCGCCGCACCCTGGCGGCCAACGGACGCAGCAAGGCCTTCATCAATGAAACCCCGGTTCCGGTCACCACCCTGGCCCAACTGGGGGATGGACTGGTGGACATTCACGGCCAGCACGACCATCAATCCCTGCTCAATCCCGCCAGTCACCTGACCATTCTGGATGCCTTCGCCCGTCACGAAGAGTTGACCCGGCTCACCATGACCCATGCCCAGACTTGGCACGCCCGGCACAAGGCGTTGGAAAGTCTGCGGCAGCGGGCGCGTGACGCCCTGCAACGCCGCGCCTTTCTGGCCCATCAACTCGATGAGATCGACGCCGCCGGACTTCAGCCCGGCGAATGGCAGGAACTGGAACAACGCCGGGGACGACTGGCCCACGCGGTACGGCTGGGGGAGTCGGCCCGGGCCAGCCAGGAGATGATCAGCGGGGAACATGGGGAGTCCGGGGATTCGGCCTCGCGACTGCTTTCTCACGCCGCCGGGGAGTTGGAAGACGCGGCCCGCCTGGATCCGGCGCTCACGTCCCTGGCGGAGCAACTGCGCTCTCTTCAATACGAAGTGGAAGACGCCGCGGAGCGCATTCGCCACTATGCCGACACCCTGGAAATCGATCCCGAACAGCTTGAAGAGCTGGAAGAACGTCTGGCCCTGATCCGCAATCTGGCCCGCAAACACCGCCGCACCGCCGACGAACTCCTGGAACTGGCCGAAACCTGGCGCGAGGAGCTGAGTTCCCTGGATCAGATCGATGACGACGAACAACGTCTGCTCTCCGCCATGGAGACAAGCCGGGCCGAATTCGACCAAAACGCCACCCTGTTGAGCGCCTCCCGCAAGCAGGCGGCTCTGCGGCTGACCCAGGAGACCGAAGGCCATCTGGCGCAACTGGGCATGACCGCCCGTTTCGCCACCGCGTTGCGACCGGTGCGGGGGGATCCGCGTCCCACCGGGCTGGAAGAAGCGGAGTTCCAGATCAGCGCCAATCCGGGGGAACCTCTGAAACCCCTCAAACAGGTGGCGTCGGGAGGAGAGATCGCCCGCATCATGCTGGCGCTCAAGACCACCCTGGCGGATGCGGTCACCATTCCCACCCTGATTTTCGACGAGGTGGATGTGGGAGTGGGAGGACGCACCGCCTCTGCCATCGGCGCCAAGCTGGCCCAGGTGGCCCGGCGGCGTCAAACCCTGGCGGTGACCCACTCCCCCCAGGTGGCCGCGTGGGGAGGACAACACTTCAAGGTGGCCAAATCCACCCACGACGCACGGGTGCGGGTAACGGTCATCCCCCTGGAAAACACCCAACGGATCGAAGAGTTGGCCCGCATGCTGGCCGGCGAGGAGATCACCGCCGCCGCCCGGGAAAACGCCATCACCCTGCTGCGTTCCGCCGTGCCGGAAGAGTCATGAACTTTTCATTGGCCGCAGCACCACGAATCGGATAAACTGTGATTCTGGATCGACCTCCGCAACGTCGATCCGGTCACGCCCACGATTCGTCACAACCCAAGCGGACGGCATGCACGGAGCCTTGGTCCATGAGTCAATCCGATTTCACCGCCGATACCCAGCTCGACTCCACCACCCGGAATCACCTCCAGGAGCCTCCTCTTTTCAAGGTGATTTTGCTCAACGACGATTTCACCCCCATGGAATTCGTCGTGGACACCTTGATGCAATTTTTCAACAAGTCCATCGAAGAGGCCACCCAGGTGATGTTGAATGTCCATCTGAAGGGCTTCGGGATTTGTGGTCTGTTCACCCGGGACATCGCCGAAACCAAAGTGATGCAGGTCAACCGTCACGCCCGCTTGCATCAGCATCCGCTGCAATGCCGGATGGAAAAAAATTGACAAGGCCATCGCGCCTTTTGTAACCGGTTACTCCCTGGAACCCCAGCGCAAACACGTGACCCCATGATCAGCAAACAACTGGAAATCTCGTTGAATCGCGCCATTCGTGTCGCCCATCAGCGCCGTCATCAATACGCCACCGTGGAACATCTGCTCCTCGCCCTGACGGAAAATCCGGAGGTCACCGAAGTCCTGTTGCAATGCGGCTGCAATCTGGGACAGCTCTCCCAGGATCTGGAAGGCCATCTGAAAGTTCATGTGCCCACGGTCTCCACCAACGACGACTCCCTGGAGATCACCCCCACGGTGGGATTTCAGCGGGTGATTCAGCGGGCGGTGTATCAGGTGCAGGCTTCGGGCCGGGAACTGGTGACCGGAGCCTATGTGCTGGTGGCGATTTTCGGGGAGCAGCAATCCCACGCGGTCCATTTTCTCAATCGGCAGAACATCAACCGTCTGGACGTGCAGGCGGCCATCGCCAACAGCATGGACAACTCCGGCACCGACGAATCCGCCCCGGAAGAACACGAAGAACAGGAACCGGAAAAACCACGCGCCAGCCCCACGGCCACTCCCGCCAAAAACGACGATCCCCTGGCTCTGTACGCCACCAATCTGACCCAACTGGCCAAAGAGGGCAAAATCGATCCGCTGATCGGTCGCAACGAAGAGTTGACCCGCACGTTCCAGATCCTGAGCCGACGCCGCAAGAACAATCCCCTGTATGTCGGAGATGCGGGCGTGGGCAAAACCCATCTGGCCGAAGGTCTGGCGTTGCGCATTGTTCAGGGGGAAGCCCCGGAACTGCTGGCCGACAGCGTGATTTTCTCATTGGACATGGGATCCCTGGTGGCGGGAACCAAATTTCGCGGAGATTTCGAGGCGCGGCTCAAAGGGGTGCTGCGCAAATTGCAGGAGACTCCCGGCGCGATTTTGTTCATCGACGAAATCCACACCGTCATCGGGGCCGGAGCCACCAGCGGCAGCACCATGGACGCCTCCAATCTGCTCAAGCCCCTGCTGGCCAACGGTCAATTGCGCTGCATCGGCTCCACCACCCATGAGGAGTTCCGGGGGGTGTTCGAGAAGGACAAAGCCCTGGCCAGACGTTTCCAGAAGGTGGAAGTCCCCGAACCTTCCCTGGAAGAGACCATCCTGATTCTCAAAGGACTCAAATCCCACTACGAGGCCCATCACGGCATTCGGTATTCGGCCCCGGCCATCCGGGTGGCGGCGGAGTTGTCGGGCCGTCACATCCACGACCGCAAACATCCGGATTCGGCCATCGACGTGCTGGACGAAGCCGGTGCCGCCGCCCGCATCGCCCCCGCCAGCCGACGCAAGAAAAACATCGGCGTGCGGGAAATCGAAGAGGTGGTGGCCCGCATCGCCCGCATTCCTTCCCGCACCGTCTCCCACGACGACCGGGAACTGCTGAAAAACCTGGAAAGCAATATACTGCTGAGTCTGTTCGGGCAGAATCGGGCGGTGGCCATGATCTGTCAGGCCATCAAGCTCTCCCGGGCCGGACTGGGCAATCCCCTCAAGCCCATCGGCGCCTTTCTGCTGGCCGGTCCCACCGGGGTGGGCAAAACCGAACTGGCCAAGCTCCTGGCCCGTGAACTGGCCGTGGAACTGATCCGCTTCGACATGAGCGAATACATGGAACGGCACACGGTTTCCCGGTTGATCGGCGCGCCTCCGGGATATGTGGGGTTCGAGCAGGCGGGACTGCTCACCGAAGCCGTCACCAAAAATCCCCATGCGGTGCTGCTGCTCGACGAGGTGGAAAAGGCCCATCCGGATGTCTTCAATCTGCTGCTGCAAGTGATGGATCACGGCAGCCTGACCGACAACAACGGACGCCGGGCCGATTTTCGCAACGTGATCCTGATTATGACCACCAATGCCGGCGCCCAGGATCTGGAACGGGGCTCCATGGGATTTGTCAGGCAGGATCATCTGGGAGACGACATGAAGGAGATCAAACGGCTCTTTTCTCCCGAATTCCGCAACCGTCTGGATGCCATTGTTCCCTTTGCCCACCTGGAACCCGAGGTGATCTTGCAGGTGACGGAAAAATTCCTCTCGGCGCTGGATCGGGATCTGGTGCAACAGCATGTCACCCTGACGGTGGATGAAGAGGGGCGTCACTGGCTGGCGGAACGGGGATATGACCGCAAAAACGGCGCCCGTCCCATGGAACGGCTCATCAAGGAGAAGATTCGTCAACCCTTGGCCGACGAACTGCTGTTCGGAAAATTGCGCCACGGTGGGAAGGTTTGGGTGCGGGTCGGAGAGGATAAACTGACCCTGGACATCGAGCCATCCGCCTCCCCTCACCGACCCGAATAAGACTGTGCTGCGTCAAAAAGGCTCCCGGGCCTGAACAAGGCCCGGGAGTAAAACTCAACAATTTTTCACAACTCCTCGAACCACTGACCGATATGAAGATCCGGTTTGGCGGTGGCTTCTATCCCACCGTCGATGGATCCCAAATAGGCGTCACGCAGTTCCGTGCTTTTCCCACTGATCTGAATCTCCTTGATCTTGGCCGTATCCATGCGACCAAGATTGAAGTGCAATTTCCCGGTACTGATATTGCATTCCGGATCCCCACTACCATCACAACGGATTTCGATGGCGCCATAACCGCCAGACCGATCACACCGCACAATGGTATTGCTCTTGGTCAGATCAATAGTGTTGACGCCACTGCCATAGTTCTTTCTCTCACCGCACTGAATGGTTCGGGTACCCATATATCTCCGATATCCATCCTTCTTGACCACGACATCCAATTTCAGATAGTCCCCCGGATCCGCCGGAACTTTGAATGTACCATGGAACCATACATCCTTGCCATCGTCCTCCGGCAGGCTCAACTGACTGCCATCATTGGCGGAGATGCTCTTGGTGGCATTGGTCGAACCAAAAGTGACCACACCGGTTACCTGATTGATCATGGACTTGGGAGACCAAGCGGCGTAGTTGTTGCCGGAGAAAAGATTGCCCACATTCTCGGGACCGGACTCACAACTGACCACCTGTTTCAGGGTGCGTTGTTTACCCGTACTGGTGTCCACCGCAGACACCATCCAGTAGTTGATGGAATCCTCGACACTCACCGCGCCACCGGTCTCACATTTGGCATCGTGATTGTTGTGATGGCGATGGAATGGACCATGACACATTTTCATATGGCTGCGCACACTGCGCCAATGCTCTTTCTTGTCGGCGTGCCGCCAGTGGTGATAACGATAATGGCTTCTGTAGGCAATCCAGGACAACCAACGACCATATTTGCCATGCCTGTCATACCAATACGAATAGTCGGTCGTGGCTTCATCGGTCTCGGTTTCCGCTTCGGTGACATCCGCATCATCCGGAATCATGGATGCCGGATAACACGCCGCATCCATGGGACAAAAAGTCAGTTTGAAACTCCCCATCTCTCCCAGGGACTGGGTGACCACGGTGGAGCCATCGGTGCCTTCGGCAGCGGCCCCGACGACTGCGCTCGGGTCACATTCCGCATCCTTGAACTGCTTGAGACCCACTTGAATGGCGGTCTCGGCCATGTTGAACGCCTTGTTGCCACTGGAAAACTCAGCGGCGACATCCACGCCGCTGACCTGCATTTTGGCCAGGGAACCGCCCATGGCGGTAACGCCGGCGAGTAGAATCATCGCGAGGACAACAAGGGCTCCCCGTTGTCGCGCCTGTGTGTTCATGATCATGTACTCCTTACATAAACGGCTGTTCTGAAAGGTAGCCTGAGTACGGAACCATCGGTGGTGGTGGCGGTCATGGTGAACGAAAAAGTCACCAGTCCTGGTGTCAATCCCCCTGTGCAAGGCGAGACCTGAAACCGTAAACTGTTGCTCTCCACGCTCGGCGCCAACAACCACTCGACGCCATCGCCATTGAAAGTCATATAAATGGCATTGGTGGCCGTGGCCCCCTGATTGACCAATATAATGCGCCCTTGATCGTTGGTGAATTGAAGCGTGCCAGCGCCCCCGGGCTGACTGATCCCGGTACAAGACGCGGCATTGCGGAGTTCCTTGCGCAGCCGTTGCAACACGACGCGGGCATTGCCGGCAAGGGGTTCGATGGCGCGGGCGGTCAGGTAAGCATTAAAGCTGTTGCTCATGCTCACGGTGCCGACACCGGCAACGATACTGATAATAATAAGAGTAATAACCATTTCGATCAGAGAGAACCCTGATGACCCATGATATTTCACTCCACCTGGATGACGAAAGCGGCACATCCCTGAAACTCCATTAGTTCAGAAGATCCGCACTGACCATTTGTTGTTTGAACAACACCCGACCCGAACCGTTCTCCATCACCGTCATGGTCAGGCATTTGAACGGCTCCCCATTGTATTCCATGCCAGTACAGGGATTCGGTTGTTTGCCGGGAATCATGCCTTCGATCTGGATGATCCGATCGAACCGCATCGTGCCACCGAGATCGATTCCGGTTTGCGAAGGAAAATTGGCCTCGGTCAGATTGGCGAAACCCGCTCCTTTGGCATAGGCGGCCGTGAGGGTTTCCACCATCTCCAACGCGAGATACTCGGCCTGCATGCCATCACTGAGGACATGCAGGTTCAACAGCACGGTATTGTACAGTGGCACGAGGCCGGCCATGGAGACCCCCGCGATCACGATGAAGAAAATCACCTCGATCAGGGTAAACCCCTGTGATGCGCGCTTGTGTTTCATGGCGAGTCCGCATCCTCCTTACAACCGCACCACGGCTCCGGTATTGCCATACACCCGGATGGTCAGAGTTTGGCCTTCCAGGGTGAGTTGCACATCCTGACTGACCGCTCCGGGATCACCCCGACCATTGAAGGTGATGAAAAACGACATGATTTGAACCCGGTCCAGCACCGTGGCCTGGGGATCGACCGCCGTGCCCGCGGCATCCTGAATCTGGTAGGAGTCAGCTGCCACGCTTCGGATGGTATAGTTGCCATCCTTGCCCATGGCCAACGCCTGGGCACGACGGATGTCGTTCACCAACTGGTCTGCCTTGGAGTAAAAGGACAAGTCTCCCTGCCACTTGGCTCCGGCATAGACGGCGATGATGCCCACAATGGACATCACCACCACCAGTTCAACCAACGTCAATCCTCTGGATGCCATCAAGCCACCTCCATGGTGGGACCGCGCCCAGGGACTGTTCACCCGGATCACCAACTCTTGCTGAGTTGCGCCTTGGCCGCCGTGGTTTCAGCCGACGCCACGGTGATGGTATAGGTGGTCCCATTGCCGGTATGGGTCAGGGTGGCGCCACTGGCAGCCCAGCCATCGACTGCCCCGCCATCCAACGCGGCCAGCAGGGTGGCGCCATTGGTGATCAAGGTGATACCCGCCTTGCCGGCCCGGGCCGCCGCGAAATTGGTGGCGGTGGCCGACTGGGCCGCTGCGTACACCCCATCCGCCGCCGCTTTTTCGGCTTCGCCGCTCAGGTCGGTAAACTTGGGCACGGCCACGGCGGCCAAAATGCCAAGGATCACGATCACCATGATCAGTTCGATCAGGGTGAAACCCGCTTGCCGGATCTGGTTCCGGCGTTCCGTTTGGAGGCTGTTCATCGTTTGGTACTCCCTTTCCTTGCCTGAAATGGACCCCAGGTCGCAACCCGGAGCGTAAAAGGTTCCCCGTCTCTCCTGTTCCCGCCGCGGCGGGGATTTTGGAGAGGATCGGGAACCGGATGATCGATAAAATGGGCTGGTTTGGATGTCACCAGCTTTTGGCAAGGACCGCCTTGCCGGTTTCGGACTCGCTCCGCACCACGGAAATAGTATAAACCATTCCGGATTGTCCGGTATAGGTCAATGCGTTGCCGGATCCGGCCCACCCCGCGAGGGTTCCCTCCATGGCGTTCAACAAGGTGGTTCCATCGGTGATCTGGCCTGCCCCGTTTCTTCCGGCCCGTACCGCCGCGAAATTGGTGCTGGTCGCCGACTGGGCCGCGGCGAAAATGCCATCCGCCGCCGATCGTTCCGCCTCGGCACTGAAATCGACGAACCGGGGAAACGCCATCGCCATCAGAATGCCCAGGATCGCCACCACCATGATCAACTCAATCAGAGTGAAGCCCCTCTGCCGGGAATCGCCTCCACGCTCCAGGAACCGGTTGTTCATACCCCCCCCGCCAGACGATAGAAACGCTTGTTAATATAGTCTACCCCACCCCCCGGAAAGTTTCACACTTTTTTTCCCAATCCCGGCCATTTTTTATACAAATCAGTTTGTTGAGTTATCGCAAGTCAAAAGGTTCCAGCCCAAACCGGGCCAAGGACATCAGTCAACATGCGCATCCACCAGTAGTCAGGCTGATTCCTGACAGGAAGCTCCATGCGCTGATTTTACGCCGTGTCAGGTGTTGGCTTTACAAAGGAATGCTTCCGATATTTTTCTTAAGCAAAGCCTGTATGCGCGGGCGTCCCGCTGCAGCAAGGTCGAAACCCAATCCATGCCGGTAAATTTCAGGAAGATAAAGACGTTCCTCACCCAACTGGATATTTTCCAAATCTTCGTAAACAACGCCGATTTCTTTTAGCGCTCTCAATATATCCGGTTCAAGCTGTGCTTCTGCCTGTTTGAATGGCACCTTAAGGCCACGAACATTATTCCTCTCCATCAATTCGGCCCATGTTCGCAGTGAGGCAATCTCCTTCCGGGCTTCATCAACTTTTTCCTGGCTACATTTGGGAATCGCCCTGCGCATGGACTCTGGTGAAAGGCTACGATCGCTACGATCAGGCCATGGATTCCGCGCTGACTCCAGTGCGGCTGAAAACCTTAAAAATCTAACTAGATCACGGGCTTGCACTTTGCCCTGCAAGTCACACAAGGCAGAATATACCCATCGGGCAGAATAGGCTTCCTTTGATTTGTCACTGCCAAGCTTTTTTCCCCAGAGAGTCTGCAGTTTATTTTTTAATGGCTCAATGCCCAGGGATTCCGACTCCGGGTCTGCACTGATGATTCCAGCCTGACAACTGAGCATGAAAGCCAATCGCAAGAAGCTTTCTGGATTCCATTGCAAGCGGTAAGGTTCAAAGCGTTGCAGCAATTGACCCAGGTTCTGCCGAACCGTGTCTTGCACATAATCCATACGCACAAAGATCATGGCGCCTATATGCCGATTATCCAATTCGCTGATGCGGTCAGTCAAGCTCAGCAGACCATTGATGGCCTTAACCGCATGGCTGTTTGCGGTATCTTGAAACGCATCTTCAATGCCATCGAATACAAGAATAACGCGCCTAGCGTGTGTGGCCAAAACCCGGTTCAGTTCGTGCAATCCGCCATCATCGACCCCCAATTGACTTGTGATCAGATGATCCCAAAAATATTCCCAGGATTCTGGGGGGTTGGCAAGTGCCTTGTCGATAGAATCAGACAAGGACGAATATCTCCTCAAAGAACCCGGATCACCACCGATGAGAGAGATGACCTGATTCTGTGATTTCTTGATCTCGCCCTGTGGCTTGTCTGGGATATTCTTGGACCAAAGAACAGGAAAAATGGCCGCATCCACTGTTTCATCGTTCTTGAACCCAATCTTTTCTAAAAATATTGGCCATGCGCCTGCCTTGACCAACTGTCGATAAGTAAAAGTCTTGCCTGCACCTTTGGCGCCAATCATCAGAAGGTTCGGCAATTCCTTTGTGTAGTGTTTCCCGAGATTCAATAATGGTTCTATGGCAAGAATACTGACAGAATCATCTCCTTCTGCAAACTGCGCATCCTTGCAGATTTTTTCCAGATTTTCTAATGAGGTTCTTCGTGATAAAGCCTTCGGGCTTTCAATTTTTACTTGGGCTGTTGTCGCCACCGGCATCGATGCCAAGTACAAGGTGCTGACCCACTCGCTGGCACTGGCGAATAATCGAATGGAGTGCGGCAACTCCTGCAGCGCCTCCTGAACCGAACCAATGGACATCAGGGGATTTAGAAAGTCGGCTTCCAACCATTGCAAACCCTGCGTCAAAACATCGTCTGCGGGATAAACCTCGTCAAGCACTTGCATGGCCTGCTCATAATGGTCAGCCTCGCGCAGTTCCTTGGTCAGCAGGCTCAAAACAACGGCAGGACGCGCATTGTCTCGCTGCTCAACCGGCAATCGACGGTTGAAACCATACAAACAGCGCAACATTTCCCTCGTACCCTGCACCGACTGTGGTGCCACGGTACTCACAAAAAAATGGTCCACGCGTGGATCAAATAAAATTGGGCTGGACAGTTCGCTCAAACCGGCACGCAAATCGATGAACACGGCATCAACACCCAAACGGGATCCCAATTCGTGCAAATGATCCGACAATTGCCACGGATTATCCGGATTGCGCGCCAAGTGTTCGGGTGTCACCGACATATCCTGGATGTCGGTCAATTTCAACGCGACGGGCAAGATGAACAACTGTCGCTGCATGCCCGCAACAGTCAATGAGGTTTTCCGCAATTCATCGGCGAAGAAATCCAGGGTGGCCTTCACATCCGTTGGAGGGTAGTGCAAAGCCTCCAACAATTGTACAAAGGAGACTGAGGGCCGATTCCCCTCGTTCAACCAAAAACTGATTCCGGGTGCTTCCAGATCTGCATCCACCACCAAGATTCTTTTGGGTCCGGCAATGGGAGATTGCATGCAGGCCGCCACATAGGTCATCAACGCGGTTGTTCGGCCCACTCCCCCCTTAAAAGAATGAAAGGACACCAAACCAGGAGCGGTCGACCACGGACTTGGGAAAAATTCCGGACTGATTGGCTGCACAGGAGTTACGCTCATATCAGCCTGTTCTGGTTCGACTGGTGGCAGGTAGGTCACATCCTGCCATAACGGGTAACTCCTCCCTGTGACGGTCGCATGATTCTCCGCCTCCTGTATGCACAACACTGGATAACTGGCTTCTCCAATACGTAGATGAATGATCTGTTTCGCACGGTCAAAGGCACGTCCGAAAAGACCAGCCAGCCACTCGTCCACTTGATCTCTCTCATTAAAATGACGAATCTCCATGCCATCTGCAAAACAATCAATCGTCAACACCCCATCGGGTAATTGCCGCCACAAGGCGGTGCGTTGCTTGAGATACCGTTCCACGTCAAGCCAAGTCAGCAGTCGCCCGGCTACAGAGCTTTGCGTCATTTGAGTTCTCCTTGAATCCACTCCAAAACCTTCAACAATTTGGCCTCACACTCCAGGTCAGTGGGCGCACGGCACTCACCACCATAGCGCCATGCCTGGTGCAGGATGGTGATATCTCCCTGGCGTGGCGTGCGCCCGCTATCCACAGGTTGGAGTTGCAAGTCCCTTGGCAGAGAAATCCGGTTGTCAACCCTCAATTTTGTGAGAAGGCGTCGCAGATCATGTCCTGTCTCTGTGATGGCCTTCTGATCAAACAGAGTGCAATTCTGACGTTTGAGCCAAACAACTTTCAGCCCGCACTCTACGGCGTAAAATAGCAGCAAGCGGTGTGGATTCTTGCGCTCGCCAGCAGTGGCAGGATTGACAATGGATGACAGTTCCCGCCAAGCTTTCTTCAACTCACGGTCGGTAAAAGGAATGGTACTCATATCAAACACTCCACTGCTGCCTTGCTTCTGGGCAAGCTGATACCTTGTGAACAACAATAAAAAAATAAATTCATTCGATTGGTCAATCAGATTTCCAAGACATGAGCATGACCACCCACCTCATCCAACCATCACCATCCCCGGGCGCGGACCAGAAGCCTCAACAGGGAAAACAGCGAATAGCCCCCACCCGCCACCAGCAGCACCGCAAACAGCCGTGGCCGGTTGCGAATGGTATTCAACAG
The DNA here is from genome assembly GCA_015231755.1 of Magnetococcales bacterium. Lineage (NCBI taxonomy): Bacteria > Pseudomonadati > Pseudomonadota > Magnetococcia > Magnetococcales > Magnetococcales bacterium. Next base: position 14,760 of record JADGAZ010000029.1, read on the forward strand.
GGACTTCCGCCACTGTTCCACGGTCACGGGACGATTGGCCCAGCTTTCAAATCCCTTCAATCCACTAGGGCGGATGAGAATCAATAATCCGGCGGCCAAAGTGAAGAAATTCCCCAACGCCACAAATACCAACAGGCTCTCCCAAAGCCACGCCTCGACACTTCGGGAGGCGCCCCCCAGTTCCACCAGGGCGATCATGCGCCGGGCATACCCCCCCAACGCCACCAGGGTGGCAAACGATCCGACCACGATCCCGCCGCCGAACCAGCGGTGATGACGATAGACAAACCGCTCCACCCGCACCGGACGGGAGAGATGCCGCAAGGCGTCGGCGGCGGGACGCTCCAGCACCCCGTTGGCATCGGGGTTCAAAAACAGCCACGCTCCGAGCACCAATCCGGCCAGAGAGCCGATCACCGCCAGTATCAACAACACGGACAAGAGCAGAGGGGCGACGGCCATGGGATTTAATGTTTCGCCTTGCCCATGGCGGCGGAACTCATGTCCCACATGGGCATGAAGATTCCCAAAGCCAGCACCAGCACCATGGCGCCGATGACCGTCAACAAGATCGGCTCGATGGCGGAACTCAACCCCTTGACCTCGTACTCCACCTCCCGTTCATAAAACTCGGCCACCTCGGCCATCATCTCGTCGATGCCTCCGGTCTCTTCCCCCACGGCCATCATCTGCAGGACCAAAGGGGTGAACATGTTGCTGTTGTAGGCGGCCTGGGTAAGGCTTTCCCCCCGTTCGATCCCCTCCCGCATACCGACGATGCGGGCGGCCATATAGGCATTGTCCACCGCCTCCTCCACCGCCGACAGGATCTGGATCACCGGCAATCCCGCCTTGGAACCCATGGAAAAAGCACGGGAATAACGGGCCAGGGTGGCCCGGTTGATGATCGAGCCGACAATGGGCAACCTCAAGCGGACCTGATCCCACCACAGACGGCCCGGAATGGTCTTGATGTAAGCCAAAAAGCTGTAAACCCCGATCCCGACAGAGATCACGATGTAAAGCGCGTATTTTTTCACGAAAGCCGAAGTGCCCAGCAGGATCTTGGTGGCCGCGGGCAAATCCGCGCCCATTTTGCCGAACATGCCCGCGAAGGAGGGAATCACGAAATAGTTGACGATGAACATGGCCACCACAATGGCGATCACCACGAAGGTGGGATACCGCAAGGCGCTCTTGATCTGGCGGCGGGTGTTTTTGTCCACCTCCATGTATTGATAAAGCTGCTTGAAGGATTCGTCCATGCGTCCCGTCTCCTCGCCCATGCGGATGATGCGCACGAAAAGACGGTCAAAAATCTTGGGATGCTCGGCCAGGGCGACGGACAGCTCCTTGCCCGCCTGCAAATCCTCGATGATGCGCACCATGGCCTGTTTGAGCCGCTTGTTGTGGGTGCTTTCCACCAGCCCCTGAAACGACCGCACCAGGGAGACACCGGATTTGGTCAGGGTATACATCTGCCGGGCGAACAGAATGCGATCATCATCGGTAGGCCATTCGATCAGGAATTCCAGCTCGATGTCGCCGCTTCCGGACCGGACCTCTTCCACCTCCAACGGCTCGATCCGACGATTGAAGAGCTGTTCCGCCACCGCCTCGGCATCGGAAGCGCTGATCACCCCATCCACCGGCTTGCCTTCACTGCGACCGGTATACCGAAACATGGGCATGCATCAAGACTCCTTGTCGGCAGAGGTATCGGGGGTGACGCTCTCCTCCTCCTCCGGATCCACGGGTTGCTCCTCCTCCACATCGCTGACCAGACGCATCACCTCTTCCAGGGTGGTGATGCCCTGCAACGCGTATTCCAGCGCCGCCTTGTGCAACGGAATGAACCCGGTCTGCAATTCGGCCTGCCGCATGAAAGCCGCCGCATCCTTGTTGCGCAGGGCCTCGGCCAGATTGGTACGCATTTCCAGCAGTTCCACCACCGCGACCCGGCCCCGGTAGCCGCTGCGGTTGCACTGGGGACACCCCCGGCCCCGACTCAGCCGCGCTCCTGTCGCCCGGGGGCCGAGCAATCCTTGCAACAGGATCCGCTCCCCCGGATCCGGTTCCACGGTTTCGCTGCAATCCTGACAGACGCGACGCACCAACCGTTGGGCCAGGATGCATTTCAAGGCGGAAGCCACCGCATAGCCTTCAACCCCCATCTCCACCAGTCGGATGGCGGTGGCCACGGCGCTGTTGGTATGCAGGGTGGAAAGCACCAGATGCCCCGTCAGGGCGGCGCGAATGGCGATTTCGGCGGTCTCCTGGTCGCGCATCTCACCCACCAGCACGATATCCGGATCCTGCCGCAGCACGGTGCGCAACACCTTGGCGAACGTCAGGCCGATGCGGGAACGCACCTGTACCTGATTGATGCGGGGCAGACGATATTCCACCGGATCTTCCACGGTGATGATTTTTTTGCCCGGGGAGTTCAAGGCGTTCAGGGCGCCGTAGAGGGTGGTGGTCTTGCCGCTTCCGGTGGGGCCGGTCACCAGGATCAATCCATGGGGTCGGCTGAGCCAATAACGGAACCGGGTCAACAGGGTCTGGTCCATGCCCACCGTGTCCAGATTGAGATTGTCCGCCGATTGATCCAGCAGACGCATCACCACGGACTCTCCATCCTGGATCGGCAGCGTGGAAAGACGAACATCCACGCTCTTGCCTTTGACGGTAATGTTGAAACGTCCATCCTGGGGCAAGCGCTTCTCGGCGATTTCCAGGTTGGCCATGAGCTTGAGTTTGGAAACCAGCGCGGGAGCGATCTTTTTTTCGTTGACGATCTGTTCGTTCAACACCCCGTCGATGCGTTGACGAATGCGCAACACCTCGGCATCGGGTTCGATGTGAATGTCCGAGGCGTTCATGCGCATGGCGTCTTCGAACAACGATTGCAGAATCCTGACCACCGGAGCATCCACGGCCATTTCGGACTGGACGATGCCATCCAGGTCGAACTCCGATTTGCCGACCTCCTCCTCCAGGGCCACCACCTGCTCGCGGATACTGCCCTCGCTGCGGTAGACCAAATCCAAGGCGCGCAGCAACTGGCTTTCCCCCACCAGTGCCACACGGGGGGTCTGACCCAGCATGCGGGCCAATTCGTCGAACACGAAAATATCGGTGGGATCCGCCATGCCCACCAGCAGCCCTTCCCCGTCACGGGACAACACCACGGCGCGAAAACGACGGGCCGTGGTCTCGGGCAGCAATTTCACCAACTCCGGGACAAACGAAAACTTCTTGAAATCCACATAGGGAATGTGCAACTGGGCGGCAAGGAACTCCAGAAAGGCGGTCTCGCTCAAAATGCCCAACTGGGCGAGGCTCTGACCCAGTTTCTTGCCTGATTTTTTCTGTTCCGCCAGGGCGGCCAACAACTGTTCGGCGGAGATGATCCCCGCCTCCACCAGTTTGTCACCGATGCGCAATTTCTGGCGTTGCCGGTTCAAAAAATTCTGCAACGCCTGCTCGGTGACCAATCCCAAATGGACCAGCGCCTCCCCCAGTTTGGCCCCGGTCCGGTCCTGATGGGCCAAGGCCTGACGCAACTGCTCGGCGGAGATCAACCCGGTTTCGACCAGGAGATCCCCCAGACGGAGTTTATTGGGGGGAGGTGGGGCCATGTCTTACAGTTTTTCAATCCTCTTGCGCACGAAGCTTTGCAACTTATGGTTGAGATCGCCACTGGCCAGGGCTTTTTTGTAGGCCCGCATGGCTTCGTTGTTCTCTTCCACCTTTTCCAAGGAGATGGCCATGCCCATCTGCCACAGTCCTTTGTTAGGATACTTCTTCAGCAGCGCCTCGTACAGGTCTATCGCCTGCCAATGTTCCTCGCGCCGTTGATACAAGGCCGCCAGGAAAGCCGCCAGGTTGGGATCCTCGTCGGCCAATGAGGTATCACCCCGGCCTCCGGCGGCCTGACGCAACATCTCCAGGGCCTTGTCCCCCCGATTGGTCTCGACCATGATCCGCGCCATGCGCCGCACCGCCCCCTTGTGACCCGGATCGGACTTGATCACCTGTTGCAGCAGCGCCTCTTCTCCCTCCCGGTCGCCGGCATCCTTCTTTTCCAAAGCCTGCTGATAGGTCCGCTCCACCCATCCGGCCTGATCCGCCGCGGCCTTGGAGCTATCCCGCCGGTTGGCGTCACCGGAAGCGGTCGGGCCGCGGGGCTTTTCGGTGGAACCCTTGGAGTCCGCACCGTTGGGCGCCGGGGGAAACGCCTTCGGTTCCGCCGGAGGTGTGCCGGGGGTTTTCAATTCCGCCTGCCGCTGAGAACGGAATTCACTCTCCGACCACGCCGACGGTTCCGGCAGCACATCCTTGGCAGTCTGCACCCCGACCACACTCGGCTGCAACGAGGCAATCCTCCTGGCCCCCATGACCCGATCCCCGGCCATGGACTCCTCGACCACCCCCACTCCCTTGACCCCCGGATCCTGACGACTGGGTGGCGACAACGGCGGATATTCCGCCTCGAATTCGGCCCGGGTCGGAACTGGCCCCCCGGTGGTGGTGGCAAGGTCCGATCGGCCCATCCCTTCCGACGCCTGTGGTTTGTTGCTCTCCGCCTTGAACTCGGGCTTCGGCTCCGGTTTGCTCTCCGCCTTGAACTC
>JADGAZ010000029.1:19491-33541 GCA_015231755.1 Magnetococcales bacterium
CTTGAACTCGGGCTTCGGCTCCGGTTTGCTCTCCGCCTTGAACTCGGGCTTCGGCTGTTGTTTGGCCTCGACCCGGCGGGGCGTGGGGGCCAAAAGCGGCAACGGGACCGAGGTCACAGACAGGGAATCCACGGGAGCCGTCTCCATCCGGTCCATCTCCGCGGCACTTTCCTTCCCGGCTCCTGTCATGGGTGCGGGCAAGGCATCCGCCACCGGGGCGGAAGCGGTCACAGAAAGAACGGATCCCTTCCCCGCAGCGGCACCGCCATCCACCCGCGCCACGTTATCCGGACCGGTTATGGGAATGATCTTGGCCGCCTGGATCGGCGCGGCCCCTTCGGGAGGCGTGAAGGAGTCGCTGCGGGCCACATAAAAACCCGATATCTTCTCCTGGCGTCTCAACGCCTCCAGGGCGAGACGGGCCTTGACCAGATCATTGAACCGGCCCACCCGCACGCTTTGCCACAGCCGGGTGGGATCCTTGACCCCCCACAACTCCAGCACATAGGCGTCATACCCCCGTTTGCGCCACAAGGCCGCGTTGCGAATCGCGCTGTCCCGATCCAGATAGGCCGACATCTGAATGGAATAGGCGAAATTCAATTGATCCGAAGGAGACGAGTCGGGCTGACGCAACAAGGACGCCAGTTCCGGATCCTTGGCGATCTCCCGCACATCCTGAACCGGCACCGTCGCCCCCTCTCCCTCCCCGGCATGGGCCTTGGAAGGCTTGGCGGACTTGGCGGTCTTTTTGGGCTTGTTCTCGTCTCTGGCCGATTCCCCACCCTTGGCGGCATCCGCGAGCTTGACTTCGGGAGGATAACGAATCACCCCCGCCAACTTCAGGGGCGCATCCGCATCCGGATCCTCTCCCGCCGGAATGGCCGCCACAGGAACCGATCCCGCGGCAGCCGCCCCGGGCAACGGCGGCACCGAGGCCGCTTCCGCCTTGGCTGCCGCCGGAACCACCGCAGCCGTCACAGGCAAAGGAGGCGCCACCTTGGGCAAATTGGCCACCGCAGGCAGGGTTTCGGGTTGCAAGGTGACCCGGAAATCCACCTCTTTGGCCACGTCCACCTGCACAGGAGCGGTCAGATCCTGGAATCCGTTCTTTTTCAGCGTCAGCGTCACCGCTCCGCTGTCCCACTGGAACCGCAAAGGCGTCACCCCCACAAACCGACCATCCAGCAGCACCCCGGCTCCCGGCGGTTCGCTCACCGCGTGAATCGTACCCAAGTTGGCCGCGAGGGGACGGGTCTCGACCCTTTTATCCGCCAGGGACGACACCGGGGTCACATTCCCCTTCACATACCACTTTTCCACGATCACTGGACCGGCGAACAGCACCACCACGGCGGCCACACCCCATCCGGCCCAGGCGCTCCAGGAACTGCGTCTGGGCACCGACGCGTGATGCGGGTGTCCAAACGGACCCGGTGTCGATTCAAGCCGTTCCACCCCATCCTGCTCCGCTTTTTTCAACATCTGTATCATCAGGCTCACGGTTCTTGACTCCTTCACGCCGCAGCGATCCATCCAAACACTTTTCAAGGATTCCAAATGCGCGCATCCCTGCGCATGCCACCAATCCGTTCGGCCGTTCTTTTCCGCTCGTCCCCCCAATCGTGCTGCACATCCACCACAATCGGACGAATCAAAATCACCATCTCGCTTTTGTACCAGGTCTCCCTGGACTTCTGGAACAACGCCCCCACACCCGGCAGATCCCCCAAAAGCGGCAACTTGTCCACATCCATGCGATGTTCTTTTTTCAACAATCCGCCGATGACCGCCAACTCTCCGCTACCCACCCGGATGACGCTGTCGGTCTCCCGGGTGGTACTCTGGGCCAGGGGCACGGTTTGGGGCTTGTCGTTGATCTTGTAATTCTTCTCCTTGTCTTGCACGGTCCGTACCATGGGATGGACATGCAAGGTCACCATGCCGTTTTCACCGACCTGAGGCGTCACATCCAGGGCGACACCGGTAAACATTTCGGTGAAGATCGGCGTGGGATCCACCAGAATGGATGTGTCACCCCTGGAACTGGGGGTCGCACTGCCGGTGTTCATGCCCGTGATGAAAAAACCATCCTCACCCACCTTGATGACCGCCTTTTGATTATTGATCGTGGCGATCCGGGGACTCGACAACACCTGCACCTTGCCCTGTTTTTGCAACACACCCAGAAAAGTCGTGAAATCATGCGCCCGCAACGCCAGACTGAACGGGGATCCGGCTCCGGTCTGGGAGGCGACAAACCCCTTGGTGAACAACGGATTCAGATTCAATACCGTCGAACTGTCACTGCTGGCGGAAACCATCTGTTCGGACATGCTGCTCACGAAAGTCCGACCGCCGCTGGGCTCGGAGGACAGCGGCGCGAACCGATCGCTGCCCAGTCCCTTGTTGATGGCCAACCAGTCGATGCCGAACTGAAAGCCATCGTTGAGTTCCACCTCGATGATCTTGGCCTCCAGAATCACCTGACGCTGGCTTCTCGAACGCAAATCCTCCAGGAAGGCATCAATTTCGCTCAATTCCTTGGGAAAAGCCCGCACCGTCACCAACCCGGCCTGACGGTTGACGATCACGCCCTTCAAATCCTGGCCGGCATTCCCGGAGACCGACACGGTCTGTTGATTTTTCTTGTCGGCTTTGTCCTTGTTCTCCTGCCCGGCGCCGGATTCGGATTCGGTTCCACCGCTCTTGTTGTCACCACTCTTATTGTCACCGCTCTTGTTGGCGGTATCCGCCACCTGATCCATTTTCAGGATCGAATGGATGGTCAATTCCAGATCATGCCAAAAATCCGATCCATAGGTGGTCTCAACCGAAGAGCCGCTGCTTTGAGACTCGCTCTTGGAACTCGACTTGTTGCCTTCCTTGCTGGTGGTGGTGGACTCCTTGCCGGTGCCGGAACTGACCTGGGTATCGGTCCGCCCTCCCCGCTTCACCGGCAGGAAATCGACCCGATAGGTCTTGGTCACCAGCCGCCACGGATAGATCTTGAAACCCCGAATGTTCCCATTCCCGTGTTCGGCAAAAGGATGGCAGTCGAATTGATACATCTCGCACGCCACCTCCACCACCTCATCCACGGTGACCCGCTTCAATTCCAGGGAGATCTGACCCTTCACGTCGGGATGCACCACCATGTTCACCCCCGGGGAGTCCTGGACCAGACTCATGAAAAAATCCCGGGCATTGACGCCGCTCACATTCACATCCAAACGCCGCACCTGGGTAGCAACGGGGGGACGCTGGGAAGCCATCGACTCCACCGACGCATCCTGCCCAAGCAGTTCCTCGAACACCATGGGGGGCACCTCTTCGCTTTTTTTGGACTCCTCCCGATTTTTCCTGAGATTGGGTTTGACCACCTCCTGGATGGAATCAAAACTGGACTGAAACTCCGCCGGTTCTCCCGTCGCGAACATGCCATCATTCATCTCATCCGCCGACCGCCCCGGAAGGGCGCAGGAGGTGGACAAAAACAACATCCCCCCCAGCAGCAGACGCATGATATGGGCACGCCAGAACATCACAACTCTCCCAGTTCAACGGAACCACACAGGGTTCGGGAACAAGTGCGCTTCATCGTCATGGTTTTGACTGACATGCAAACTCCAGCAAAAAACGAACATATGTTAATTTGCAATTTCCCAAGCCGACCAAACGCGCTCAATCTTCCGGCCCTCTTTGAGGAACCATGCTGCATTGATGCAATAAAGATTCCAACCAGACCAAAAAACCCGCAAAATCACCCGACCACGCCACGGAGCCGTTTTCCGGTGACGCACGGCTCCAAAGAGAGGGGATGAGCTTGCAGGGCACCCCCTCACATCACGCAATCGGAAACAAACGCACCTGCGGGGAACACATCTGAAAAAAGAAACAAAAAGAGGGGCCGGAAGGCATAGGCATCGGGGGGGGATTAAAAAAATTACTATTATCATTACTTCTTCCGACCGCATCTCACCGCGTTGGATCTGTGGTCCCGGCGGATGATTCAGGCATGCTTTGTGGAGACGGTGTGGATTGTGAAGGTCACGTTTCCGGGGGAAGCGCCACCCGGGCCAGGAATCCCGACATCCGCCCCACCCCCCAAAGCAGCAGACACAACCCGCTCCACACCCAGATCCACCGATGACCATGCCGGCTCCAGAGGCTCTCTCCTTCACCCGGGGGCACCGCCACCACCATGGCACCCTGCACGTTGGAGGGAATGCGACCGAGTTCCCGACCCACGGCATCGAACACAGCCGAAATCCCGGAGTTGGCCACGCGGATCATGGGCAAGCGGTTTTCCACGGCCCGCATCCGGGCCATGGCCAGATGTTGCGGCTTGGCCGACTCTCCGAACCAGCCATCGTTGGTGACATTGATCAGCCAGCGGGCCCCTTTGTGGGCCAACTCCCGCACCTCGTCCGGAAAGATCACCTCATAACAGATCAACGGCCCGAGCGCCCCCATGCCCCATTCCAGCAACGCGGGACCGGGACCCGAGGAGAAATCCTTGGCGCCATGGGTCAATTTATGCATCGATTTGGGCACCAGGGAACGAAACGGAATGTATTCGCCAAAAGGAACCAGATGGTGCTTGTCATAGCGGTGGAGAAAGTCTCCGCTCTCCTGGCCGCCGATCAGGACCATGCTGTTGAAAAACGACCACTCCCGCTGGGCATCCTTGTCCGCCATGGGGGCACCGGTGAGGATGGGAGCGTTCAGGCCCCGACTGACCGCCACAATCGCGTCCAACTCCCGGGGCGCGGCTTGCAGAAAAAAAGCCGCCGCCGTCTCGGGCCAGACCACCAGATCCACGGACCGCTCCAGCGCCGCCGTTAGATCCAGATAACGGTTCAACCACTCCTTCTGACGGGCCGGCTCCCACTTCAGATCCTGGGCGATATTGCCTTGGACCAAAGCCACCCGCATCTCCTGGGGCGCCCCTGCGGATGACCGGGCGGAAGCCAACTCCTGGAGCCGTTCCTGACCATAAAACCAGGCGGACCCCACCACGCCGGCACTCACCACCACCGCAAAAACGGGCATCGGCCAACGACGCCACGCCGCGGGTCGGGTCAGGAGCGTCACCATTCCAGCCAGAAACAGGGTCAACCCGGAGAGCAGATAGACCCCACCCAGATCGGCGATCTGCACCACCGGTTCCGCGCCATCCCACACATAACCGATCAGGTTCCAGGGAAAACCGCTGAACACATGGGCGCGCAACCACTCCGTGACCACCCACAGCGCCCCGGCAGCCAACGGCAACACCACAGGCCGGAAAACCAGACGGGGCAACAACGCGCCGAACAACGCCGTATAACCCGCCAAGATCGCCGCGAGACCAAAAATCATCAAGACCACCACCAGCGACGGGATCTTGCCAAAAACATGCAGACTGCTCCACAGCCACGCCAGACCGGGCACGAAATGACCCAGTCCGAACGCGAAACCCAGCCACGCCCCCCGTCGGGGTCTGGTCCCTTCCAGCAGACGCAACCACAGGGCCATACCCAAGATGGTGGGCAACGGGGTGGGCGCGGGGGGCAGACCCCACATCGACACGCCACCCGCCAACAAAGCCGCCACCAGCTCGATGGTGGTGCGGCGTTTGATCCAGGCGACCAGGCGCGACATGGAGCGATCAAACCTCATAGGGATTGGCGATTCCCAGGCGGGCGAGCACGGTGATCTCCCGGGCTTCCTGACGCTCCGCCTCTTCCGGCGAGCGTTCATGGTCATAGCCCAACAGATGCAGCACCCCATGCACCACCAGATGGATCAAACGGTTTTCCACCGTCACCCCCAGCTCCTTGGCTTCCGCCAAGGTGGTCTCATACGGGATGACGATATCCCCCAACAGCTCCGGCCCCCCTTCGGGATCCGGGAACTCCTCCCCGTCCTCCATGGCGAAAGACAACACATTGGCCGGGCGATCCAATCCCCGATGAGTCAGGTTGAGTTGCCGGGATTCGGCGTCATCCGTCAGCAAGACCCCCACTTCGATCTCGCCGGAGGTGCGTCCTTCGACCTCCAGGGTGGCCTGCACGGCGCGGGCGACCCGTTCTTCTTCAGCCTCGGGCCATAGGGGAGAGGACAGGTTTACCAGGACCGTGGCCGACATGTTGACGGGCTCCTTCCGTGCGTTTTTTGATCTGATCCGGATATTCGATCCGGCGGTGATAAAAGCCCAGGGTCAAAACCCGGGTGAAAGCCTCTTCGATGCGGGCGATTTCCTGTAAAGTCAAACGGCACTCCTGCAACTGACCATCGGCAATCTTGGAGGCGACGATACGGGCCACCAGGGACTGGATCTGGGCCGGAGAGGGGGTTTTGAGGGTACGGGCGGCGGCCTCCACGGAGTCGGCCATCATCAAAATGCCCCCCTCCTTGGATTGGGGCTTGGGACCGGGATAACGGAAATCCGCCTCGGAGATTTTCTCGCCCCGCTTGGCGGCCTGATTCACCGCACGATTGTGGAAATACTGCAACAAGGAGTTGCCATGATGGGTGGTCACCGCCTCCAGAATGGGACCGCCCAGCTTGTACTCCCGCACCATCTCCACCCCATCCTTGACGTGGCCCTGGATCACCTTCACCGACATGGACGGAGAGAGATGATCATGCCGGTTCTCCCCGGACTGGTTTTCGACAAAATAATGGGGCTTGTTCATCTTGCCCACATCGTGATACAGGGCCATGACCCGGGCCATGAGGGGATTGGCGCCGATGTTTTCCGCCGCGGCCTCCGCCAGATTGCCCATCATGACCGAGTGGTGATAGGTGCCGGGACTGCGCAACGACAGGCTCTTGAGCAGGGGATGATCTCCGGATGCCAGCTCCAGCAACCGGGAATCCGTGGTGATGTTGAACAAAAACTCGAACAACGGAATCAACGCCAACCCCCACAGCCCGATCAGCATGCCGCTGGTCATGGCCATTCCCGCCCCGAGCATCCAGTCCCAAGAGGGGCTGCGATCCGACAGCAGTTCCACGGCGGGCACGGTGATCGCCTGGGACAATCCGATCCAGAAACCCGCGATCAACACGTCATAACGTTTGCGGCACACCCGCAGGTTGGCCCCACCCACCAAGGATCCCACCATGAAATACAAAAAGATCGGCAACCCCCCATCCGACTCCAAAGCGCACAGAAACGACAAGATCGCGCCGAGCATCAAGGCACCACCGGGAATCCCGGCCCGGGCGCCGATGGTCAAGGAGGCCATGGCGGATCCGAAAGCGGCCAAAGGCAGATAAGCCGCCATCCGGGCCGGCCACCCGAAAATCTCCGCCAGTCCCTGGCCGATGGTGAAGGTGAGGCTGGACAACAAAGAAGTGACCAGCAAAATGGTGCCCAGGATATACAGGGTCTTGCGATCCTTGGGGAAATCCATCGAGGTGGTGAGCAGGAACTTGCGTCCCAGCCACATGAACAACAACAACGCCATGGCCAGCCCCATGATGTTCAGGGCCATTTTTCCGGTCCAACGGTTCTGGTTCAACGCATCGATTTTCAACCGGGCGGCATCGGTGACCTCGGCCCCCTCCTGGATCACCATCTGGCCCCGGCGCACCCGATAAAAAACCGGATCCACCACCGCCGCCGCCTGATCCCGACGCATTTTGGTTTCCGCCAGATTCAGCACCAGGGTGGGACGAATATAAATGCCCACCTGATCCAGTATCCATTTGCGCACCGCCTCGGGGAGATGGGCCAGACGCTGTTCCGCCGATTTTTCCAGCATGCGCCGCATACCCACCAGATCCATCAGCCCGGTGGCTCCACTCCCGGCGGTGGTCCGATTGGCCTCGTCTCCCATGGCGTGGATCACAAAGGAGTTGTTGGCCAGATCGTTGAGTACCTCCGGTCCACTCACCACCCGAATCTGATTGTGTTCGGAAAGCCAAGTGGAAATTTCCGTGGCCAGGCCGGCCAATTCATTCATGCCCAACATGGCGGTGAAGGCACTTTCATCCACCACATCCTCAAGCCGCTCAAAAAAGGCATCCCGCATCCGGTCCCGATCCGGACGGGGGGTGGCACTCCGAGCATCTTCGAGCCATTTCAAATGCTCGCCGATACGCCGGGCCACGGTTTCCATCATGCCCGGATCCCAGTCGTACACCGGAACCGCCGCTGTGGCCGCTTCCTGACGCCGCTTCTTGGTGGTTTCCGCGTCTTCGACCAGCAAATCCCGATCCGCCTTGATGTCACGGGTGGCGATATCCCCCACCTGGGGCAAATACAAGGGTCGCAACACCACCGGCGAAAAAATCACCGTGAGCAGGACCACCAGCAAAACAAACATGCTCAGATCAAACAAAACCGTCAGGGAGAGCAGGCCTGCGCCATCCACGGGACGACCCCGCAGGCGATCCACCCATTTCTCGCGTTCAGGCCCCATGGTGTCCTCGTATCAGCCGGACATTGAATTGACGCACTGTGTTCATGCCATCCTTCCCCTCGCCATCCCTTCACGGGAGGCGGCCTCCTCATAAGCCTGGACGATCCGACGCACCAGGGGGTGTCGCACCACGTCTTGATGGGTGAACCAGACAAAAGAGATTCCCTCCACCTTCTTGAGCACCTCCACGGCATGGGCCAGACCGGAACGCCGGTTGGCGGGCAGGTCCACCTGGGTGACATCCCCGGACACCACCACCCGCGATCCCTCCCCCAGACGGGTGAGAAACATCTTCATTTGTTCCACCGTGGTATTTTGCGCCTCGTCCAGAATGATGGAGGCTTCGGTCAACGTGCGGCCCCGCATGTAGGCCAAAGGAGCGATTTCCAGCAGATTGCGGCTCAACATCCGTTCCACCTTCTCGAAACCGAGCATGTCATGCAACGCATCATACAAGGGGCGCAAGTACGGATCCACCTTCTCTTGCAAATCCCCGGGCAGAAATCCCAAATGTTCTCCCGCCTCGACCGCAGGACGGGTGAGAATGATCCGCGCCGTGCGCCCCTCGATGAAATCCAGGACCGCCGCCGCCACCGCCAGATAGGTCTTGCCGGTCCCAGCCGGACCGATGGCGAACACCACATCCGCCCGTGTCAACGCTTTCAGGTATTCCGCCTGTCGCGGGGTGCGGGGATGAATCTCCCGCAAGGGGGTGCGCAACACCGCCTGTAACAATAATGGATCCGCAGCCCCTTCGGGAAGTTCCATCGCCATCATGCCGGCCTCCACCCGCGCCAGGTCCACATTCTGCCCCTGTTCCAGGGCGACATACAGGGCCAAAAGCAACTGTCGCGCCTGGTCCACCGCTTCGGGAGGGGCGATCAGGGTAACCCGATTGCCCACCGGATGCATGGCCACCTGCCAACGCTCCTCCACCAGACGCAAATGGCAATCCAACGCCCCGAAAAGCTCGGCGGCCAAACGGTTGTCCGGAAAGGTCAACGTGAGCAGTCGGGACTCCCCTTCGACCCGCTCCTCCTCGACTACGGGAGCAGCGGCAGGCATGGGAATATTTACGGTTGAACGGGGAGGATTCTGAAATGAATTCGTCGCTCGGGACGCAACCGGGGGTGTGGACATTCAGGCCAGCCGTCCCCGCAGGGAGTTGGGCAATCCTTCGGTGACCATCACGGACACCACGTGACCGATCAAGCCGGGATCGCCGGGAAAGTTGACGGTACGACCATGCAAGGTTCTGCCGGTCAATTCACCGGTACCCCGTTTGGCCTGACCTTCCACCAAAACCGCCTCCACGCACCCCACCCGGGCGAGATTCTTTTGCAACTGGATGGCCTGAAGCACCTCCTGCAAACGGGCCAGACGGTGCTGCCCCACTTCCAACGGCACAGGATCCTCCATGTCAGCGGCCACGGTTCCAGGACGGGAGGAGAACACGAACGAATAGGCGTGATCGAATCCGACCCGCTGCACCAGATCCAGGGTCTGCTGAAAATCCTCCTCGCTTTCACCGGGAAAGCCCACGATGAAATCCGAAGCCAGGGCGATGCCCGGGGCGACCTGACGCAACCTGTCGATCCAGCCCAGGTATTCGGCCACGGTGTGACCCCGTTCCATGCGGGCCAGCACCCGGTCCGACCCGCTTTGGATCGGCAAATGCAAATAGGGACACAACGACTCCACCTGGGCGAAGACATCCACCAGATCGTCGTTCATGTCCGCCGGATGGGAGGTGACGAAACGAATCCGTTCCACGCCGGGCACCAGGGCCACCTGCCGCACCAGCAGCGCCAGATCGTGGACCACCCCATGGCGGTCCATGGCCTGATAGGCGTTGACATTCTGACCCAGCAGATGGATTTCCCGGGCTCCGGCCCCAATCAGGCCGGCGGTTTCGTCGAGGATCGCCTCCACCGGACGGCTCCACTCCCGCCCCCGGGTAAAAGGCACCACACAATAGGCGCAAAAACGGTTGCACCCCTCCTGGACCACCACCGAGGCAATGGGACCGGGAGCGGTGATGGCGGGCAGGGCATCGAATTTGGAGTCCACGGACTCCTCCTGATCGCCGATGCGTCCCCCTTCCCGTTCCAGCTTTCGCAGCATGGCGGGCAGGCGATGATAGTTCTGCGGACCAAACACCAGACTGACAAAAGGAGCGCGACGAAAAATGTTATCCCCTTCCGCCTGCCCCACGCATCCCCCCACCGCGAAGATCACCGGTCGGCCTTCCACCATCTTGCGCAGGCGTCCCAGTTCGGAAAAAATCTTCTCGGCGGCTTTTTCGCGGATATGGCAGGTATTGAGGATGATCAGATCGGCTTCGGTGGGTTCTTCGACGCTGACATAGCCCATGGCGTCGCGCAGCAACGCCTCCATACGGGCGGCGTCGTGGACATTCATCTGACAGCCGTAATTCTTGATGTAGAGGTTTTTCAACCCGGCCCCCGTCCCAGGCGCGCCATCATGCGACGACGCAATTCGGGAATCACCCCCGGTGGCGTGAAACGGCTCACGTCTCCCCCCATGCCGGCGATCTCCTTGACCAGTCGCGACGACAGGAACATGGTCTCTTCACCGGAGACCAGAAACACGGTCTCCACATCCGGGTTGAGTTTACGATTCATGCCGGCCATCTGGAATTCGTATTCAAAGTCCGCCACCGCCCGCAATCCCCGCAGCACGAAGCCGGCTCCCAGATGCTGGACAAAATCCACCAGGAGTCCATCCATTTGACACACTTCGACACCCGGAATGGTGCGTACCGCGTCGGCGATGAAATCGATACGCTCCTGACTGGTGAACAGGAACTGTTTTTCGGTATTGACCGCCACCGCCACCACCAGTCGGTCCACCAGCAAGGCACCGCGACGGATGATGTCGAGGTGGCCAAAAGTCACGGGATCGAATGTCCCCGGATATACCGCGATTCTGTTCATACCCCCCTTCCGTGGTCAACCCTTCCATTGCCAGAACGAAATCTGGGTCTCCCCATGACGCCGATTCTGCAACGGACGCCATACAGGGGAAACCTCTTTTCCCACACCACCCGCTTCATGTTCGGCCACGGCCACGGCCCCGGGGATCAGCATTCCGGAATCCGCCAGCATGGCCAGGGTGGAAGCCACCAGTCCATGCCGGTAGGGAGGATCCAGAAATACCAGATCAAACGGCGTGAAGCGTCCGAAGCGGGTCTGGCCGACCTGATGCACAATCCGGTCCAGACCGGGCCGCAACACCGACTCTCCGATCACCGCCCCCGCATTCTCGACCCCGCATCCCAGCAGATTGGCCCGGATCAAGGTGGCGACAACGGGATCAGACTCCACGAAAAAAGCACCCCGCGCCCCCCGGCTCAAGGCCTCGATGCCCAGCACGCCGCTGCCCGCGAACAGGTCCAGCACCCATGCCCCATCCAATCGACGACTGCCCAGAATAGAAAACAGGGTCTCCCGCATCCGTCCGGTGGTGGGACGCACCCGTTCATCCGGGGGAGTCTCGACCCGTTTGCCCCGCAGACTGCCGCCGGAGACCCTTACCATGCCCCGTCATCCGGGCTGAAGGCCGCAGAGGAGACACGGGATCTTTCCGACCGATCCACACCATGGAAACAGGGTTTCAATAAGCCACCAGAGCGTGATTGAGTTCATCGAGGAAGGCGGCCAACTGTTCGATCAGGCGATCCTTGGTGCGTTCCCGTTCGTCCAGGGCGTGTTGGTGATGGCTATCCTGGAGTTGTTCGACGAGTTCGGGGTCCACACTGAGCATGGGATCCTGGCCGGTGAGGCGGATCACCTTGGCATGCATCCGATCCACCCGCCGGGTGAGGTGCTGAATGATCCGGTCCTTGAGTTTGATGCGCAGCATGGAACCCAAACCGGGCATCAATTCCGGGTCGAATCGCAACACCGTGGCCGTGGCCATGGCCACTTCGGTGGGCAGACCGAGATCCAGGAGATTGGGAATGGTGGGGTTGGCGCTCAAGGGGATGCTGGGGGGATGCACGATGACATTGGAGGTGCGGGGGCGGGCAGTGAGAAAGGCGACCTCGCCAAAAAAATCCCCCGGAACCAGGGAGGCCAACGGGATGCTGGCGCCCTGTTTGACCACGCTGGCCCCACCGGAAAGCAACAGAAAAAGACTGCGCTCCTCGGAACTGCCTTCCTGGATCAGGTATTCCCCAACATCGTAGGCGACCACATGGGCATGGCGTTCCACCAATGCCTCACGTTCTTTGTCCGAGAAGGGATCAAAGAAGTCAACTTGCTGAAAAATCAGCAGAAAATCACTCGCAGTCAAACCCGCGATCTCACGCATTGAGATCTGCCTTCGATCCGTGTGAAAACCTGACCCCCTTGAGGGATCCCCAGTTCCATAATAGCACATTCCGGGCGCAAGAACAGACAAAACAGACTCCATACCATCCATTCACCCGGGTGAACGAAAAAAAACGCTTCACCCTATCGATGGAACGCCCCGATTCGTGCCATGCGTGACACATGACGCAACGCTCATCACGAATCAGGGCGCGATGGCAATCGACGACCAAAACCACGGGCCTGTCGCGTGCCAATCGATTAACGGTTTCAAAACGGGTTTCAAAACGTGGAAAAAATCGGGAAAACCGGACAAAAAATCGGAAGGCGGATCCGGAGGGCTGGAGCGCCGAGAAGGGAGACCCGTCTCGCACGCTATCCAGCCCCGGAATCCGGACAACTCACCATGACTTGCAACGGTCACGATCCCCTTTTCGGCACGAAACCGATTGAAGATTAGGGGATGCAATTACTATACCAGCAACTCATGTAACAAATAGTGACATATCCGACGCCCCCGTGCAAGGACTTTTTGCCCCTTCCCCACTCTTTTTCCCGCTCACCCCGTCTCCCCACCGCATCCCAACTCCACCCCTCCGCCGCCTCTCCCCACGACTCGGAACACCACAAAAATCCATAATCAACAATTGCATGCCGTGGCAAAACCATGCACAATGGGTCCAGGCTCATTTCCAACACTTGACGACCATCTTCAAGATTATCGCAACCATGGCAATCGCTCTTCTCCTGCACCTCGTGGCCGCGACCCTCTGGGTGGGCGGCATGTTCTTCGCGCTGTTGATCCTGCGCCCCGCCACCCTCGCTTTGGAAATTCCGGTGCGGGTCGGCCTGTGGTCTCGGGTGCTGGAACGGTTCATGGTAGTGGTCTGGGGGGCGGTGATCACCCTGCCGGTCACCGGCTATTGGATGATTTTCGCCGGCTTTGGCGGCATGAACGGCTTGGGCCTCCACATCCACATCATGGAAGGGGTGGGCTGGTGCATGATCGGGTTGTTTCTGGTGCTTTATTTCCGCGCCTACCGCCCCATGCGCCGCATGGCCGAACAACTCCTGATTCCGGAAACCGGCCTCTACATCGAACGCATCCGCAAAATCGTCCTGATCAATCTGATCCTCGGCCTGATCACCTTCGTCGCAGCCGGGGCGGGACGCTACTGGTAATCCCCATCTGTATTCCTTAGTCATCGCAGTAGCTCCTCTATCTGCTCCCAGACTTGATCCGAAATCTGATCCTGGACTTGTTGCCAGGTAAGATAACAAATATTCAACCAAGCATGA
>JADGAZ010000030.1 GCA_015231755.1 Magnetococcales bacterium
GGGCTGGGGGGGGGGGTGTGGGGGGGGGGGGGGGGGGGGGCGGGGGGTGGGGCGGGGGGGGGGGAGCGAGTCGGGCTGCTGAGGGAGATGGGGCGGCTTGGGGGCGGGGCTGTGGCCGGGGCGTTGGCGGCGTTGCTGATGGAAGGGGTGGGGCGGCGGATGCGGGGGAGTTTCCGGGCATCCCCTCGGTAGACAAGAGGATGCCCGGCGGCAATCGATTCAAAACGGTTTAGTTGGGCCGTTTGAGGATGGCGTTGGCGTGGGCGGAGAAGCCTTCGTACTGGGCGAAGCGCAGGGCGGTATCCTTGATGTCGTGGTAGCCCTGACGGCTCAACCAGCCCATGGAGGAGCGTTTCAGGAAGTCGAACACCGTGACGCAGGAGAAGGTTTTGGCGAATCCGCCGGTGGGCAGGATGGCGTTGACACCCAGACAGAAGTTGCCGACGGTGATCGGGGTATGGGCGCCCAGCAGGATTTCGCCGGCGTTCAGGATGCGATTGGCCACGAACAGCGGATCTTCGGTCATCACCTCCAGGTGTTCCGGGGCGAAGTCGTTGGTGAAGGCGATAGAGGCTTCGAGGCTGGAGGTGAGGACCACGCCGCCGTAGTTGGTCAGCACAGTGGTGCAGAACTCCTGGCGTTGTGGGGGCAGGTCGGCGATCAGACCGGGGAGGATCTCCCGGACCCGTTCCGCCAGTGTGCGGTCGTGGGTGACCAGCATGGCGGTGGAGTCGGGACCGTGTTCGGCTTCGATGAGCAGATCCAGGGCGGCGACGAAGGGATCGGCGTGCTGGTCGCACAAGATGATGGATTCGCTGGGACCCGCCGGGGCGCCCACATCGATTTTGCTGTAGAGCAGCCGTTTGGCCGCGGAGACGTATCCGCTGCCCGGACCGCTGGTTTTGAGTACCTTGGGTACGGTTTCGGTGCCATAGGCCATGGCGGCGATGGCTTGGGCTCCGCCGGTTTTGTAGACTTCGCGGATGCCGCATAGTTCGGCGGCGTACAGGGTGGCGTCATCGGCGCCGCCGCCGGGGGCGGGGGGGGTGCAGACCATGATGTGTTCCACGCCGGCGATTTTCGCCGGCAGTCCCAGCATCAGCATCACCGACGGGAAGGCCCCTTTGCCCCTGGGCACGTAGAGTCCCACCGAGGGGATGGGGGTGATCTTTTCCCCGGCCATGATGCCGGGTTGGATCTCCTTGAACCACATGGATTCCGGCATTTGCGCTTCGTGGAAGGAGCGGATGTTGTCGGCGGAGCGTTTGATCACCTCCTTGACATCGTTCGGAAGGTTGCGGCGTGCCTGCTCGAACTCCTCTTCGCTGGCCTTGAGCTGGGAGGCTTGCATCTCCACCTTGTCGAAGCGGGCGTTGAAATCGATCAGCGCCGCATCTCCTTCGTTTTTGACGCGCTCGATGATGGGCGCGACTACCGGCAGGAGTCTTTCGATATCGTTTTCCGAACGGGTCAGCAGGGCGCCAATCTGGGACGGATTCATGTCGTCCAAGACGAACAGGTTGATTTTCATGAACATTTCTCCATAACGATCCCGACAGAATCCGGGGTTGCTGGCACAGTTGTTTCCATCGGCATAAACCGGCAAATATTGGTTCGACTGGGGCGGGTTTGTCAAGATTCCTTGCGAATGGCGCCCCGACAGGCGAACCTGAAGTGATGATTCCCATGACCCGACTGTTGCACGAGATTCTGCTGGCCCACCCCGCCGGCCTGCGGGAGTATACCCTGGTGAAGCTGTTGCAGCGCCAGGGGGTGGCCCCGTTTGACCGCAGCGATCTGTCCGATGCGTTATCCCTGTTTCGCACCCATTTTTTCTTGTTTCATCAGTTGTATCTGTTGCAGGGACAATTGCGGCGGGAGCGGCGGGGGGATGTGCGGATTCACTGTCTGGAGATCGTGCTGCTCCCCTGGCGGGACGATCCGGCGGGGTTGGATGAGGCCGATCCCATGCGGGGATATTACCTGGACACCACCCACCTGGAACAGACCACCCGGGAGGAGGTGACCGGCTGGATCGCGGGTTTTTGGCAGCGGTTGGGTTGCTGGGAGCGACGGGATTCCGCCCGGGCGGTTCTGGGGGTGGAACCGGGGGCGGACCGGGAGACAATCCGGCGGCGCTATCGGGAGCTGTCGTTGCTCCACCATCCGGACCGGGGTGGGGATGGCGAACGCTTCCGGACGATTGCCGAGGCGGCGGAAATCCTGCTGAAAGTTTCCGGGTGATGGCTCCGGCAAGATGGTCTCACCGGGTGGGAGCCTGCGGAGGGGCCGTCTGCGGGGTGAGGGATTCCGTTTGATTTGCGGCGGTATCGGGAAGCTCTCCGCCCAGGGCCTTGAATAGCCCGATGGCGGCGTTCAGGCGCGCCTGACGGGTTTGGGGCCGTTCGTCTTGGGTTTGCAGCAGACTCCTTTGCGCTTCCAGCACCGTGAGAAAATCCACCGCTCCGGCCTGATGGCGTGCTTCCGCCAGCCGCAGAGACTCTTGCGCCGCGCTTTCGGCCCGCTGTTGGGCCTTTTCCTGTTCGGCCAGCCAGTGGATGGCTCCCAGATTGTCTTCCACATCTTTGAGGGCGGAAAGCACGGCCTTTTGATAGGCGGCCACGGCGGCTTGTTGTTCGGCTTCCGCCAGTTCGATGGCTCCTTGGGTTTTGCCATGATCGAACAGAGTGGCCACCAGGGAGGCGCTCAGGTTCCAAAAGGCGCTGCCGGGAGACAGCAGGGTGGAGAGTCCGGCGCTGGAATAGCCCCGTTCTCCGGTCAACTGGATCGAGGGAAACAGGGCGGCGCGGGCGGCTTGAAGATCCGCATGGGCCGCTTGCAGGGTGGCTTCGGCCCGTCGTATATCCGGGCGGCGGGCCAGCAGGGTCGAGGGCAGACCAGGCTGGATCACCGGCAGTCGCAACTGTTCCAGGGAGCCTTCGAGGCGGCTCACCTCTGCCAGGGGTTTGCCGGAAAGCAGCGCCAGGGCATCCAGGGTTTGATGGTATTGCAGCTCCATGGCCGCCAGTTGGGCGTCGATGGAGGCGACGGTATTTTTCTGTCTGGCCTCGTCGAGGGGAGAGGCGTAGCCCAGAGCGACTTGACTGGCCACCAGTTCCAGGATTCTCCCGGCGGTCTCCCGGGATTGGTGCGCCAGGGCGCGTCTGGTTTTCAAAGTCAACAATTTGATGTAACTGCTGGCCAGATCGGCGGTCAGGCTCCAGTGGACCGAGGTCCGTTCCAGCCGACCGGCTTCGGCTTCCCGTTCGGCCTTGTGGGCCAGAGCCCGGTTGCGACCCCGGTAGTCGAGTTCGTAGCTGGCGCTCAACGAGGCCTGGGTGGCCTGCACGATGGGTCCGCTGAACGATGCGGCCCGGGTGGTGCCGCTGTTGCCCCGCTGGGAGATCTGCTCGCTGGTGTCCAGGGAAAGAGACGGGAACAGAGGACTTTCGGCGATGCGCGCCCGGGTTTCCGCCTGGGCCAGCCGGGCTGCGGCGCTGGCGATGTCGGGATGATGGGCGAGCAGGTCGGATTCCAGGGTGTCGAGGGTCGGACTGCCCAGAGTCCGCCACCAAGGATCGATGGAGCGTTGCGCCGTTTCGGAGCCGTTGGGGTCGGCGGGGGGGGTATGGGTCCAGTGGTCGGGCAGGGTAGCCCGGGGGGTCGGGAACGGTTCCGGGGAGACGGAAAGGCATCCGGAAACGGTCAGCACGCCGAGCAGGGTCGGAATCGTGCCACAAAGACGGAACAGGGACGGAAGAGAGGGCATGGGCATCACTTGTCGGCCAGGGCCACGACCGGGTCCAGGCTTGCGGCCTTGCGGGCTGGCATGAATCCAAAGAGCAGTCCCGTGGCCACGGCGAATCCAAAGGCCATGGCCACCGGGGCCGGAGAAAACAGCGCCGAGACGCCGAATTTGATGGCGATGAGGGCGGTCAGCAGACCACCGGCCACGCCGAGTACCCCGCCGAGCAGACAGACCACCAAAGCCTCGACGAGAAACTGAGTCATGATGTCTCGGCCTCGGGCGCCGACGGCTAGGCGGATGCCGATTTCCCGGGTGCGTTCCGTGACGCTCACCAGCATGATGTTCATCACGCCGATGCCCCCCACCAGCAGGGAGATGGCCGCGATGGAACCCAGCAGCAGGGTCATGGTGTTGTGGGTTTCGGTGGCAGTTTCCAGGATCGAGGCCATGTTGCGCACCTGGAAATCCACCGTCCGGTGACGGGCCGTGAGCAGGGTGGTGATGGCCTCTTGGGTGGCGTCGATGTTGCGGACATCCTCGACTTCCACATTGATGGATCGCAGATGGTGTTGACCGAACAGTCTCAATCCGCCGGTGGACAGGGGCACGAGGATCACGTCATCCATGTCGGTGCCAAAGGGGGTGGCCCCCTTGGCGGTCATGACCCCAATCACCTGAAACGGAACGTTGTTGACCAGAAGTTGGTGTCCCAGGGGATCTTCGTCCGGGCCGAAGATGTTTTCCACCACGGTTTTGCCAAGCACCGCCACAGGGGCGTAACTCTTGACATCGTCGTCGGAAAAGAAAATGCCCCGTTCCACCGCCCAATCCCGGGCCACGGGGAATTCGGCGGTGGTGGCGGTGGTCGGGGTCTGGGAGTCGTTGCCGCCGGTACGCAAGGTGACGGCGCCATTCATTTCCGGTACCGCGTTGCGGACATTGGGCAGTCGGGCGATCTCTTCGGCGTCCTCCGGTACCAGGGTGGCCACCTGGGAGCCGGCGCCTCGCATGTTGGGGGCTCCGGCGCGGACCATGAGCAGATTGGTGCCCATGGCCTGGATGCGGCCAAGCACATCCTGTTTGGCTCCGTCCCCCAGGGCCAGCATGGCCACCACCGAGCCTACCCCGATGATGATTCCCAGCAGGGTCAACACGGTGCGAAACAGATTGGCCTGGAGGGAATGGAGGGCGATCTTGATCGTTTCCCCCAGATCCATGACATGACCGGTCTTGTTTTTCGTTTTTTCCGAGGCGGCGGAGGTGATGGTTCCCGCTGGCGGGGTGTAGCCGGTATCCGAGACGATGAGACCATCGGCGATGGTGACCAGCCGTTTGGCCTCCCGGGCCACGGCGGGATCGTGGGTGATGAGGATGATGGTATGCCCTTCGTTGTTGAGCCGGTGCAACAGGGCGAGAATGTCCCGTCCTCCTTTGCTGTCCAGGGCGCCGGTGGGTTCGTCCGCCAGAATTACCCGACCGCCGTTGATCAGGGCACGGGCAATGGCCACCCGTTGTTGCTGTCCCCCGGAGAGCTGACTGGGGCGATGGGTCAGCCGTTCTCCCAGTCCCAGAGTGGTCAACAGTTCTTGGGCGCGGCGGGAGCGGTCGTGTTTGTTCAATCCGGCGTACATGGCCGGCATTTCCACGTTTTCCGCGCCGGTGGCGGTGGGCAGCAGGTTGTACTGCTGAAAGATGAATCCGAACACATTACGACGCAAGGCCGCCAGGGCGTCCCGATCCAGACCGGAGATGTCCTGGCCTTCCAGGAGCAGACGCCCACGGCTGGGACGATCCAGGCAGCCGATCAGGTTCATCAGGGTCGATTTGCCCGAGCCGGAGGATCCCATGATGGCCAGAAATTCACCCGGCCAGATGTTCAGGGAGACCCCGTGCAGCACATCCACCGTCAACGCGTCGGAGGTATAGCTTTTGTAGACCTGATCCAGCGTGATGATCGGTTGGGGCAGGTCGTTGGGTGGGTTGGTCATGGTTTGGGTTTGCCGCCTCCCTTGGGGGAGCCACCCAGACCCAGGGGGGAGGTGGTGGAGACCGTGGATTTTTCGGCGGTGGCGATCACCACTTCATCCCCCTCTTGCAGACCGGAGAGAATCTGGGCTTGCAGACGGTTTTTTACCCCCACCTCCACCACCCGGTTTTCGGGTTTGCCATCCACCATGAGCCGCACCGTGGTTTGGGGTTTGCCCTTGTTCCGTTCTCCGGATTCACGACGTTCGCCCTTGTCGCCCTTGTCGCCCTTGTCGCCATTCTTTCTTTTGCTCGTACTGGTGTTCAAGGCGGTGATGGGGACCATCAGCGCGTCACGGGCCGAGGCGTGGACAAACGACACCTGGGCCGACATCTGAATGCCCAGTTCTCCATCCGGATTGGCCACGTCGAACAGGGCGTTGTACAAGACCACATTGTTGACCACGTCCGGAGTGGGCAGAATCTGGCGCAGGCGGCCATAATGGCGTTTTTCCGGATGGCCCAGGGTGGTGAACCAGGCTTCCATGCCCAGTTTCAGGCGGGAGATGTCCGCCTCGGAGACCTGGGTCAGGACGGTCATGGTGGTCAGATCGGCGATGCGCAACAGAATCGGCGCCTGCTGACTGGCAATCAGGGTTTGACCCTGACGGGCCGGCAGGGTGACCACGGTGCCATTCATCGGCGCCAGGATGCGGGCATAGCCCAGACTCGCCTCATCGGCCCGCAGGGAGGACTCCACCTGCCGGATCTGGGCCGTGATCTGGACGATTTGCGCGTTGGCGCTTTTTAGGGCGGACTCGGCGGATTGATAGGACTCCTGACTGGTGGCGTTGGCGGCCAGCATGGTTTTCTGGCGTTCAAATTGGATTTTGGCCAGGGCGTGTTGGGCTTTTTTTTCGATGCGCTGGGCCTCCAGGGATTCGATCTGCGCCCGGTTCGACTCCACGCGGGCGGCCAGCAGCGTGGGATCGATTTCGGCCAGCAGTTCCCCTTCCTTGACCGTGGCGCCCAGGTCCACATGAATCTTTTTCAACTGTCCCGAAACCTGAGCCCCCACATCCACGAAATTCAAAGGCTGCAAGGTGCCCAGCGCTGTGGTGGTCTCCTCGATCTCCCCCAGAATTACCTTGGCGGTGATCAGATGGTTTTGTTCGTTTGATCCGTACTGACGCCAATAATACCATCCCCCGGCACTCACCGTGGTGACCAGCAGGGTGATGATCGTCCATCGTTTCCAGTTCATGGCAGGGCTTGTTTCTTTAAAAAAGGGGGGGCCCATCAAACAGCCCAATGGGCGCGTGAAAACCGCAAGCCGACAACGCCAAGCGGCAACCGGGATTGATTTTTATCATTCTTTTAGTTGGAGTCGAACACGGAGTGGACCGTCCCGGCGTCAAAGACCCGTTCACTCCAACGTTCCAACTCCTCCCGCTCCGCAGAGGCGATCCGTTCGCGCACGGCGTCCGGCAGGGGTCCGAAGCGTTTTTGCAGCAACTGGATCAGGATCTGGGCTTTTCCGATCCGTTCGCCTTCCAGCAGTCCCTCCTGGAGACCTTCTAGCCGACCTTCCAGCCGACCTTTCGACTGACCCTCTTCCCGGGCCAATGCCACCCGTCCCCGGGCATCCGCCACGGCGATTTCCGCCTTGTCGTACAGTTCCAGTTCGTCGGGGGTCATGTTGGCTATTTTGGCTTTTTCAAAGGCGTGCCGGATGGGGGCGCTGCCCATTTTGGCCGGAATTTCCTCGATCCGGTCCGCGTGTTTGAGGAAATAGATCCACTGGTCAAAAACGGATACGCAACTGTCCAGATCCTTGGAGAACTTGGGGAGTTCCACAAAATAGTGGATGATATCCAGAAGATAGGGGTTACCGGTGACCCGCTCCCGGGATTCGTGAACCGATACGCAGTGATCAAAACCTTCAAACAGGACAAAATCGGTGATGGTGATGGCGATCACCTGCTTGAGCCTGGGATAGTCCACCCCCCGGGCGATTTGTTGGGCATAGGCCTTGGCGCTGTTGTACTGGATTCGTTTCAGAAAGGCCGCCACCTTTTCGATTTGCATTTCGACGATATAGGAGATGCCACGGTGGTCCTTGCAGCGCACATCCAGCACCGAGGATTTGAGATCCCGGATTCGGGGGGCCAGGAAGGGGTCCAGGATGGTCAATTCGGCGATGCGTCGGTCGCCTTCGAGTCCGAGCAGGCTCTCCAGAAAACTGATGAGAATATCCTTGGCATCTTCGCTGCCAAATATTTTCTTGAAGGCAAAATCGATGCGGGGATCGATGAATTTCATCTTTGGACTCCAGGTCACGTTCTTGACCCTTTTGCATGGCTTATGCTACAGTATTATTTAGTATGGAAAGGGACGAATTTGTCAATTGATTTTGATGGCTTGTCCGGAAAGGAGTGACTCTTATGAAACGCGGGTTGGTGTTACCTTTGGCCTTGGCCGGGTTGCTGGCAGCGCCCACCGGAGCCATGGCCGATGGAGGACAGGGGGCGGCCGTGGGGGCATTGGGGGGGGCTTTGGTGGGCAGTTTGTCGGGGCCATCCAAGAATCGGGTCGAAAACTCCTTGATCGGGGCATTTGCCGGGGGGTTGCTGGGTGCCGCCATTGCCAATGATCGGGATCGGCAAGGGCATGTGGTGGTCCATCAGGCCTTGGAATATGCTCCTTCGTATCAGACCACCACCTGGGTCCATCCGGAGACCCATGTCTCCTATGTGGTGGTGCCCCGACCGGCCCGAACCATCCATGGCCGTGTCTGTCGGGAGGTGGAAATCCAGGCCACCATCGATGCCAAACGGGAAACCCTCTCCGGCCTGAGCTGTCGGGATCGGTCCGGACAATGGCGTCTGGTGGATCGGGTGGAGGCCAGTCCGGTTCCCGCCCCCAGCGTGGTGGTGGCGCAGCCCGCTTCCAGCTACGTGGTGGTGGAGTCCCCGCCACCTGTGTACTATCCGGCTCCGTTGGTCATCTACCGGGGATCGTCTCATCCGTATCGTTACGGCTATCCCCGTTATTATGACCGGGATTGGCGTGACCGGCACTGGCGCTACCGCTAGCACGGTCCGGAAATCCCCTCGGTTCCCCTTGCCGCGCTCCACCGTAAGATGGTGGGGAGCGGTTTTTTTTTGGCTTGTCCTGATCCGAAAAACAAAACGCCCTTTCCCCGGCTACTCCGAAGGAAAGGGCGTTTGTGTTTGAAAGACCGATTGGTGGGTGCGGATTACAGTTCCGGTCGGAAACGAATCTCCAGTTCGCGACACTCCTGACATCCCGCGGGCGGGGAGTCCACGGATTCCGTCTTGGTGATGGCGCGCATCACCGACTCGTCATACAGCGGATTGCCCGAGGAGTGGGTCACCCGGGGATTGAGCAGGACACCATTCGGTCCCACCTGCACCACCACCGTCACCTCCAAAGCCGCCTCGCCACGCAATCCACCGGGCTTGCGCCAGTTGTCCCGCACCTTGTTGGTCACCCCGTGTTGCCAACGGGAGATGGCGAAGGACGAAACCGGTGGATCCGCGCTCGCGGCAGGCGTCGCAGCGGGATGGGCTGCCGGTTCCGGGGAGGGTTTGCTCTCCTCGGCCTTGGCTTCACCCTTGGTCGGCGATGCCTTCTGATGCTTGGCGATCTCCTTGGCCAGATCCCACTCTTCGGCTTTCTTTTCCGTCGGCTTTTCAGCCGGCTTTTCGACCGGTTTCTTCTCGGTTGATTTTTCGGAGGTCTTTTCAGACTTCTCCGTCGGTTTTTCCACCGGTTTTTCCGGCGGCTTCTTCTCCGCGGGTTTTTCCGGTGGTTTTTCAGCCGGTTTTTCCGGTGGTTTCTTCTCCACGGGTTTTTCCGGTGGTTTTTCAGCCGGTTTTTCCGGCGGCTTCTTCTCCACGGGTTTTTCGACCGGTTTTTCCGGTGGTTTCTTCTCCACGGGTTTTTCAGCCGGTTTTTCCGGTGGTTTCTTCTCCACGGGTTTCTCCACCGGTTTTTCCGGTGGTTTGGGGGGCTCCACGGGAGGCGGTTCCGGCTTTTTGGGTGTGGGTTTTTCCGGCTCCTTGGGCGGAGGCGGCGTCTCCTTGGGAGGCGGCGGAGTCTCCTTGGGCGGAGGCGGAACCGGTGGCGTCTCTTTGGGCGGCGGCGGGAGCGGCGGAGTCTCCTTGGGTGGAGGCGGAGCCGGAGGAGCCTCCTTGGGCGTGGCCGGCGGCTTGGGGGGGGTCTCCTTGGGGGGGTGAGCCTTGGGAGCCTCCTTGGGGGCGCTCGGCATTTTTTTGGGTGGCATCTCCACCAGGGCCACGGCGAACACCGGTTGCGGCGGCAGTGGCGGTTGCGTGAAGGGCACCACGAAGAACAGCGCCGCAATCAATAGATGGAGCGCAACCGAAAGCAGCAGGGTGGTACGAGAGGGCATCGGTCAACCAGGGGGTGGTTCGGTGATCAGACCGACGCGGTCCACGCCGGCCAACTGCAACTGGGACATCACCGCCATGATCGAACCATACGCGGCATTGCGATCCCCGCGCACGTAGACCGGAAAATTGGGATTGTTCTGGCGAATCGCCCGGATCTTGTCCACCATTTCGGTGACGGTGACGGCCCGGTCTTCGATATAGGTCGAACCATTGGCCGTCACGCTGATCACCAGAGGCTCGTTGTCCGTGCTCATGGCGCTGGCTTCGGAGTCGGGGAGGTTGACCTCCACCCCCTGGGTCAACAGCGGGGCGGTCACCATAAAGATCACCAGCAGCACCAACATGATGTCCACCATGGGGGTGACGTTGATGTCGCTCATGGCCTGGAGTCGGTCAGACCCCTGGTTGTTCATGCTGGATCCCATGGCCATCAGGGTTGACTCCCGCGACGGGAGGATTGCCGTTCCAGAATGTTGAGGAACTCAGAGCCGAAGTTGTCCATTTTCTGATGCTGTCTGCGCAGATCGGCGGCGTATTTGTTGTAGGCGATCACCGCCGGGATGGCGGCCACCAGTCCCATGGCCGTGGCGATCAAGGCTTCGGCGATGCCCGGGGCGACCATGGTCAAGGTGGTGGATTTGGCCCCGGCCAGACCTAAAAAGGAGTTCATGATGCCCCACACCGTGCCGAACAGGCCGATGAACGGACAGATGGAACCCACCGTGGCCAGAAAGGTCAAGCCCCGACCCAGATTGTCCACTTCCCGGTTCAAAGAGACGGTCATGGCCCGGCGCACATTGGTGAACAGATCCCCCACCTCGCTGACCCGGGTGCCATTGCTTTCCCAGCGTTTCCACTCCCGGAAGCCGGTCACGAACACCGTGACGATGGGGCTTTCCGGCCACTCCTGGGCAGCGGTCTGATAGAGTTTGGCCACGCTGCCGCCACTCCAGAAACGCTCCTCGAACTCGGCGGCGTCCTTGGTGACGCGACGGAAACGGCGCCACTTGTCGATGATGATGGCCCAGGAAACCACCGATGCGGCCAACAGGGCCAACATCACCAGTTTCACCACCGGTCCGGCCTGGACCACCAGATCCCAAATGCTGTGAGAAGTCAGTGCTTGATTCACGGTTGTTCATCCAAAGGAGGTTGCAGCCGGTTCAGGATATCCGCAGGGATGCGAACCGGCTTGAAATCACGACTCAACATGGCAATGCGCACTTTGGCCCGAATCAGCGGCGCTGCGTCGTCCGCCGGGTTGCTTCGGGTGATGGTTTGTGCGAGCGTCAGGCTGACACGCTTGGTCTGTTCCAATATTACCGAAACATTGAGCAGGTCGTCCAGTCGCGCAGAGGCCAGGAAGTCAATTTCCATGTTGGCCACCGCGAAAAGCAACCCGCGCTCCTGGAGCAGCGCCTGCTGCTCGAATCCCAGATCCCGCAGCCATTCGGTGCGGGCCCGTTCCATGAATTTAAGATATTCCGCATGATAGACCACGCCACCGGCGTCGGTATTTTCATAATAGACCCGGGCGGACCAGTGGAAGGCCCCGGTATTCAGGGTCGTATTCAGGGTCGTGTTCATGGCAACACCCTTTGCCAGTCGGAAGGGGTGGCGCGTCCCAGATGGCGGAAGGCCGTCGGTGTGGCGCGTCGTCCCCGGGGGGTGCGGTCCAGCAGACCCTGTTGTACCAAAAAGGGTTCGATCACCTCTTCGATGGCGTCCCGGGTCTCTCCCAGGGCCGCCGACAGGGTGTCGAGTCCCACCGGACCCCCGCCGAACTTGTCGATGATGGTCAACAGCAAACGCCGGTCCATGGCGTCCAATCCGTGGGGATCCACCTCCAATTGGGTCAGGGCCGTATCCGCCACCATCGCGTCGATGCGTATGGCTCCGCTCACCTCGGCAAAGTCCCGCACCCGTTTGAGCAGCCGGTTGGCGATGCGGGGGGTTCCTCTGGCCCGGGTGGCGATCTCCCGGGCTCCGGAGGGGAGCAGGGGAATGGCCAATAATTTGGCGGAACGTTGCAATATTTGAGCCAGCTCGTCCGGGGAGTAGAACTCCATCCGCGCCAGAATGCCGAATCGGTCCCGCAACGGATTGGTCAGCAGCCCGGCGCGGGTGGTGGCCCCCACCAGGGTGAAGGGGGGCAGATCGATCTTGATGGAACGGGCCGAAGGGCCTTCGCCGATCATGATGTCCAGTTGGAAATCCTCCATGGCCGGATAGAGAATCTCCTCTATGGCCGGACTCAAACGGTGGATTTCGTCCACGAACAGCACATCCCCCCGGTCCAGGTTGGTCAGCAGGGCGGCCAGATCCCCGGCCCGCTCCACGATGGGGCCGGAGGTGGTCTTGAGTCCGGTTTCCATTTCGGCGGCGATGATGCGGGCCATGGTGGTCTTGCCCAGTCCCGGCGGACCGTGCAGCAGCAGATGATCCAGAGTCTCGCCACGCTGTCTGGCGGCGCGGATGAATACCTCCAGATTGCTTTTCAGCCCCTCCTGTCCGACGAATTCCGCCAGACGGGGGGGACGCAATCCGGCGGGTTCCCGTTTGTCCTCCTCGCTGGTCGGCTCCGGGGCGATCAGGCGGATATTCTCGGGAATCATCGGGACAGGATCTTCAAGGCGGCACGCAGGGCCACAGCCGGATCCGCCAGTTCAGGGGCGGTCAGACCCCGCAACACCCGTTCCGCGTCCAGGGGGCGGTAGCCCAGATTGACCAGGGCTGCCACCAGATCCTGACGCAGGGCCGAGGTGCTCTGGACCGGGGTGGCGGCGGGGAGCGGGGTGGCGATTGGCGCGCTGCTGTCGTCCGCGGGAGGAGGCAGGGGGTCGGGTGTGGCCGGGGGCAGGGCGGGGAGTCGGTCTTTCAGCTCCACCACCAGCCGCATGGCGATCCGTTTGCCCACCCCGGGGATGCGCGCCAAAAGATTGGCATCTTCCCGGACCACGGCGGTGATCAGTTCTTCGGGGGTAAAGGTGGAAAGGGCGGCCATGGCCAGTTTGGCGCCGATGCCGGTGACGGAGTTCAACACCACGAACACCTCCCGTTCGGCGGGGGTGGCGAAACCCTGCAATAAGAAGGCGTCCTCCCGTACATGGGTCACGGTGAGCAGTCGCACCGCCTCGCCGATGGCGGGGAGTCGCTCGAAGGTGGACAGGGGAATGAACACCCGATAGCCCACCCCTCCCACATCCACCACCACCTGATGGGGTTCTTTTTCCGCCAGGATGCCCCGCAGATGGGCGATCATGAAACTGCACGCTTGGCCAGCCGGGCGGCGAGCCCGGAGGCGCATTGCAGATGGCATAAGGCTCCGGCCAGGGCGTCGGCTGCATCCTGGGGGGGGGCGGCGGGCAGGGACAGGAGCATCTTGACCATGGCCTGCACCTGACTCTTTTCCGCCCGCCCGTATCCCACCACCGCCTGTTTGATCTGCAAGGCGGTGTATTCAAAGACTTCAAGCCCCTGGGCGTTGGCCGCCACGATGGCCGAGCCTCGGGCCTGGCCCAGTTTGAGGGCGCTTTGCACGTTCATCGAGACGAAAATCTCCTCCACCGTGACCACTTCGGGACGATGTGCGTGGATTGCCGCCGTCAACCCGGTGAAGATCTGTCCCAACCGTTGGGGCAGGGGCGTGTCGGGGGAGGTGCGGATGCAGCCGTGGGCCACATGGCCAAAACCCGAACCTTTCGACTCCACCACCCCCCACCCGGTGACCGTGGTGCCGGGATCGATGCCCAGAACGCGGGTCATGGTTCAGCCGTTGCCCAGGCGTTCCATGATGTCGTCCGGGATGTCGAAGTTGGCGTAGA
Organism: Magnetococcales bacterium; assembly: GCA_015231755.1. Classification (NCBI taxonomy): domain Bacteria; kingdom Pseudomonadati; phylum Pseudomonadota; class Magnetococcia; order Magnetococcales; species Magnetococcales bacterium. The sequence goes on from JADGAZ010000030.1 coordinate 13,977, forward strand.
CTTTTTGCACGTCGTCGTTGTCTTCGAGCATGTCGAGGAGTTTCAACAGGCTGGTGGCGCCCTTTTCATCCAGGGTGATGGTGTTCTGGGGACGCAGCGTCACTTCGGCGGAGACCGGATTGCTGAATCCGGCGGCGGCCAGGGCATCCCGCACGGTTTCAAAGTCTTCCGGAGCGGTGAGTACTTCGCATTCGCCGTTGTTGGCGATCATGTCTTCGGCGCCGGCCTCCAGGGCCGCTTCCATGAGTTTCTCTTCATCCGCGTCTTGGAACAGGATCTGTCCTTTTTTGTCGAACAGATAGGAGACGCATCCCGAAGACCCCATGTTGCCGCCATACTTGTTGAAAATATGGCGCACGTCGGCCACGGTACGGTTGTTGTTGTCGGTCAAGGTATCGACGATGATCGCCACCCCGGAGGCGCCATATCCTTCAAAGCGTACCTCCTTGAAGTCGGTCCCCTCCTCGGCGCCGGCGCCGCGTTTGATGGCCTTGTCCATGGTGTCTTTGGGCAGATTTTGCGCCCGCGCCGCCAGAATGGCCGCCCGCAGACGGGGATTGAAGGAGGGTTCAGCCCCGCCGATGCGGGCTGCGGTGGTGATCTCGCGGATCAGTTTGGTGAAGGCCTTGCCCCGCTTGACGTCTTGAGCGCCTTTGCGGATCTTGATGTTGGCCCATTTGCTGTGTCCCGCCATGGATGAAAACTCCTGAAACGAAAATTGCGAATCGAGTGGGTCATGCGAAAAAGGATGATCCAAAAAAGGTTAGACAATTCCGACCAAGCCGTCCAGGCGTGACGCACCGGATCCGGGGGAAATCGTTGGAGGGGGAGATAAGTTTCTCCGGTGGGCTTGACTTTCCCTAACTTGGCAATAGAATCGGACATAAAAAGTGTTTTTTCCTTCGGGGCCGGGTTTGGGTCCCGATTTTTGTGTCAGGGTCCGTGCGACAATGAAGAGTCTGTTCGCCATAAAGGATTGGGGGTTGCGCACCACGATGATCGCCATGGTGGCGGCGCTGCTAGTGGCATCGTTGGCCGGTGGGGGATTGTTGATCTACAGCCTGCGGTCCACGGTGGGGGATTATACGGATATTCTTCAAGTTGTTGATCGTTTCAAGGACACCACCCACCACATGAATACCCTGATGCTCCAGGCCCGCCGGAGCGAAAAGGATTTCCTGTTGAACCGGGAAGCCAAGGATGTGGAACGGCTGGTGCAGGTGACCCAGGATCTGGAAAAAGAGGCCGGTCTGGCATGGGAGTTGGCCAACCATCCGGTGATCGCCGACGCCAAAGATCAGGGACATGCCCGGCGCATCCAGGAGATCGCGGTGCGTTACCGGGGCGCGTTTCTGGAGGTGGTCAAGGCCGTTCAGGTCAGCGGCGGGGATCACTCCGGGACGGTGGTGAATCCGAAAATCGAGGCCATGCGGGTCACGGTGCGGGAGATCGAGCCTTTGGTCGAGGAGATGTCGGAGCGGATCGAGGCGCGATCCCGTCAGATGCAAGAGCGAATCGGCGTCCGTTCCTCCCAGTGGATGCAGGCCGCCTTGTGGCTGTTCGGCGTGTTGAGTCTCGTGTCTTTGGGGTTTGCGGTATCGGGTGTGCGGCGGGTGTTGCGTCAGATCGGGGGTGAGCCGGTCGAGGTGAGTCATCTGGTGGCGCGGATCGCCGCCGGGGATTTGACCATCCGGGGAGGTGGTGTGGGTGGTGGCCTGTTGGGAGAGATCGAAACCATGGCCGCCCGGCTGCGGGACATGATCACCCTGATCCGGTTGCAAGGCATGTCCACGCTGCCGCCGGTGAGCGAGCAGATCGCCAAGGCCGTGGAGCGGTTGACCCTGGTGGCCGACGATGTGCGGTGCAGCACGGTGAATGCCCAGGAGAGCAACACCCGCCTGGAGAACCTGATCCGCGAACAGGTCAAGTCCGGAGCGGAATACATCGTCTTTTCCATGGCGGATATCGGTCAGGCGGTGGCCGAGCAGTCGAAGGCGGCCAGCACGGTCTCCTGCGCTGCCGAGGAGGGGAGCGCCAATACCACCACCCTGGCGGCAGCCGCCGAGCAGATCAGCGTCAATGTGGGGGAGGTGAACCACAGTTTGCAGGAAGTGGGTCTCATGATCGATAACGTGGCATCGAGCATGGCCCGCATGACCCGCAGCCAGGAGGCGGTGCGGGAGCGTTGCCGCATTGCCGACGCCGAGGCCAGCCGCGCCACCTCCCGGGCGCAAAACGGCCATCAGGTGATGGAACAGCTCACCCTTTCCGCCGAGCAGATCGGGCAGATCGTGCAAACCATCAACCACATTGCCGAGCAGACCAACATGCTCGCCTTGAACGCCTCCATCGAGGCGGCGGGAGCCGGAGACGCGGGCAAAGGTTTCGCGGTGGTGGCCAACGAGGTCAAGGCCCTGGCCCGGCAGACCGCCGAAGCCACCGAGGATATCGGCAATCGCATCTACGAAATTCAAGGTCACGCCCACGAGGCGGCCAGAACCGTGGAGGCGATCACCACGGCCATCGAGCGACTCGCGGAGGTCAACCGGGAGATCGTCACCGCCGCCGACGAGCAATCCCTGGCGGCCAACGAGATTGCCGCTTCCATGGACGGAGTGACCCGTGCGGCGGCGGTGGTGATGCACGGGTCGGAAGAACTGGGGGCTTCGGTCAACGAGATCGCCCGGACTGCCAACGAGCTGGGCAACGGCTCCCGGGAGTTGGCCGCCACGGCCACGATGATGGCCGCCTCCATCGAGCAGACCGCCACCCAGGCGGGTCAATCCAACACCCTGGCCCAGGCGATGTTGTCCACCGTGGGTCAGACCGTGCAGGCCTCCCAGTCGATGCGGGAGAACATGGAGCAGACCCGTTCCGCCTCCCATCGTCTCGAAGCCACGGCCCATACCATCACCTTGCTGATCGACGCCTTGAGCAGCGTTTCCGACCGTCTGCATGCGGTTCAGGCCAACTTGAACACCGGAGCGGCCCCTTTCGACATGCTGCGGGTCAAGACCGCCCATCTGGAATGGCTGCGCAAGCTGGAAGCCATGATCAACGGCGAGGGGGTGATGAGTCCCGAGGAGGCCTGCGACGTGAAAGGGTGTCAACTGGGCCAATGGTTCTACGCGCCGGAAGGGGGCGGACGTTTTTCCACCCTGTCCGCCTATGACACGGTGGATGTGGCCCATCGGGCGGTCCACGAATTGGCCGCTTCCATCATTCGCTCCCATGGGGAGGGCAAGCCGGTGCAGGGGGAATTGCAGCGGTTCAACCGATTGCGCGACCAGTTGTTCATTGAACTGGATGGCCTTTACATCGAGGCGGCGCGGGAGTGGGACGGGGATGAGTCATGACCTTGCCGGGGTTGCCTGCGTTGCGGTTCATCGAAACCCTGAAGGGGTTGCCCTTTGTGGAGGCGATCTATCTGTACGGCTCCCGGGCGCACGGAACCCACGGTCCCCGTGCGGATATCGATTTGGCGATTTGGTGTCCTGGCGCCACGCCGGGGGAGTGGCGGCGGGTTCTGGAGATTGTGGAAGATGCGGATACGTTGCTTGAAATCGACTGCCTGCGTCTGGACGCGGAACCCGAGACCAGCCGCTTGCGTCGTCACATCGAGCAGGACCGGGTGGTGATTCATGTCCGCAATCCTGGAGCGTGAGCGGCTGGAGTGTTCCTTGGAGGCGTGGGGACGGGCTTTGGATCGTCTGGAGGAGGCTTTGTCCTTGCCACCCGGCACCCCTTTGTTGATCGACGGGGTGACGCAGCGTTTTGAGTTCTGTTTCGAGTTGACCTGGAAAACCTTGAAACTGGCCTTGTTGCAGGGGCACGGTTTTGATGTGGTCTCCCCGAAGCAGAGTCTGCAAAAGGCGTTCGCGGTGGCGTGGCTGGAGGATGATCGGGTGTGGCTGGAGATGCTCAAGGATCGCAATCATGATGAGAATAATGCAATCGATGATTCAAATTGTCTATAAGAGAAATTTTATTATGTCTTAATGCGCCGTAATCGGTTGTAGGGTCGGTCTTGCTGTTAGGTGATTAGTAAACATTCTTTGGCTCTTTAGGAGCGGGCTCGTTTGCCTCCTGAAGCCGCCGCAACGGCGTCGTGAAAGGCCTGGAAACTGCGCGAGGTGTTGCGGGCAGGCTCCATATGCCGGGCAACGGCTCGGGCGCATTCCAACTTCCGAAGTCCGGTATTGAAATAACCCGCCTTCTTCAAGACATCCTCCAGAGACTCCCAGGTTCCACCCGAAATGGCATCTGGATCGCGATAGCGTGCCTTGTTCGGAATCGTGGTGGACACTTTTGGGTAGGCGGTCTGCACCGCTGGCCAGTCGCCAAAGAACCAGGACTCCAACTCTTCGATGGCAATTCTGTTGGCAACCTGAAAGCGATGCATGCTGCCGGCAGCCGTTTTGGTCATCAGTCCGGCTTGTCGTGCCATGTTCTCCAGTTGTTGCTTCAACATGATGCAATCGTCATGATCACGATCCACCAATACCAGAATCGTCCAGGTTTCAGGCATCCAGGCCGCATATCCGGCCAGTCGTTTCGGCAGATTTTTCATGAGATCGTTTTTGCATTGGAAGCGTCGAATCTCAAAATCGGTATCCCCCAATATCTTGGGCAGAAGGTGTTCCAAGGCGGCTTCCATCGAGTATTCCTCGACGAAAACAATCATCTTTTCAAGCATCAAGTGCGTCTCCTCTTGTGGAGGGGTGGCGCTCCCTGGTTGATCAGTGGGTCACCCAGGCCAAAATGGCCCTCCATCCAGAGAAAGCCCAGTGACGCACCTTCGCGGATGAACTGAGGAATGCCTTGAATATCGCTGGCGCGAACAGCCTGAGTGAAGCCGTGATCATCGCGGTACAGCACGCGTACCTCTTCGGCACGCATGGCATTGATCAGAAAGGGCGAGTGGCTGGTGATCAGCATCTGCGCGTGCTCGGACGCTGCGCGGCACTCTTCTGCCAGTTCTGGCAACAGGCGCGGATGCAAGAAATTTTCTGGTTCCTCGATGCCGATGAAACGCGGCGGTTCCGGGTCGTGGAGTACCGTCAGGTAGGCCAGCATTTTCATGGTGCCGTCAGAGGCGAATTTGGAAAGGATTTGTTGCTCAAAAGGTGCATCCTTGATTTGGAGCAGCAAGCGTCCATCCGGCATGGGATCCGCTTCGACGCGCTCCAGACGTGGAATGCGCTGGCGCAAGACGCTGAAAATGTGTTCCAGTCGCTCCGGGTGTTGTTCTTTCAGATGTTGAATGACGTTGGCCAGGTTTTCCCCGCCCTTGCTCAAACGTTCTTGAGGGCCCGCTTCGGGCTGATTGCGGGTTTGATCGATCGAGAGATAAGAGACATACCAGTCGGTGATGAATTCGCGCAAAGCCGCCACTCTCGGGTGTTCGGCCAACTGCCCCAGGGTGTTGGCCGCGATCAGGTCCGGTGCGCGCAGGGTGGATTCTCTGCGTTGATCCTCCTCGTCTGGCCGTTCCCCGCTTACCGCACGGCCTACGCCTCGACGGAATTCCAGGAATCGAAACGGTTGGTCTGTTGTGCCACGTCGCCATTGCAGCCACTCTTCGATGACTTCTGGACCTTTGGTCCCTTCATCGATCGCCAGATGATAGGTGATTATCGGAGTCTTGGGGCGTTCCCGATACTTCAAATCAAAGACGATGGGACCGCTTGAGCCTCGGGTCTTCAGTTCCTTTCCCCGGCCTCGCCGATCCCATGCGTGGCGCAGACCAAACTGGAAGCATTCGGAAAGGAAATTGAATACATCAAAAATGGTTGACTTTCCGCTGCCATTGGGCCCAAGCAGGATTGTGATCGGAGTCAGGTTATCGAATTCCACCTTGTGCAAAGCACGGTAATTCGTAACCCGCACAGATTCAATGCGAGGAATTCCTCTGTGGTCGGGTTCATGGGGATGACTCATTTCTTTCACCGGTTTCAAACCGCGTCCATTTCGGGATACGTTGTTTTGCTGAACAGGGGTCCAGGGGGATTATCCTCCTGGTGGGATCCAAGGGCGAAGCCCTATTCTCAAGCCATGTGTTGGAAATAGTGTGTTAGTCAAAGTCAAAACCCTGGGGGATGAATCCCCCAGGCCCTCTCTTTTTTTTCACCAGTTTGGATGGGCTGTTATTGGAGCGGCAGACCGGCGATGCGGGCTTTCAAGTCGTATTCGGAGGATGCGGTGATCACCACCGGAACCAGACTGCCCACCTTGAGCATCGGACGACCGGAGACACGGGTCACCCCGTCGATCTCCGGGGCCTGACCGGTGGTGCGTCCCACCGAGACGCCGTTTTCTCCCCCGTCCACCATCATCACCCGGCTTTTGCCCACCAGTTCCGCCAGTTTTTCCCGGCTGATGGCCTGTTGCAGGGTCATCAACACGTCGCGTCGCGCCTCGGCCACTTCCGGGGGAACCTTGTCCGGCAGTTGCGACGCTTCGGCCTCCGGTTCGTCGGAATAGGTGAACACCCCGACATGATCGAAACGGCTCCGCTCCACAAAGGCTTGCAAGCTGGCGAATTCCGCGTCGGTTTCGCCGGGAAAACCCACGATGAACACCGAGCGCAACACCGCCTCCGGCATGCGCCGACGAATGCGTTGCACCAGTTCCACCAGATCGTCGGGACGCTCCGCCCGTTTCATGCGCCGCAACACCGCTTCGTGGGCGTGCTGCAACGGCAGGTCGAAATAGGGCAGCACCTTGCGGGATGCGGCGATGTGATCCAGCAGCGCGTCGGTGATCATGGTGGGATACAGATACATCAACCGGATCCATTTCACCCCGCGTACCCGCTCCAGCCGGGTCAGCAGCTCCACCAGACTCAAGCGCGGATGCAGATCGCGACCGTACAGGGTGGTATCCTGGGAGACCACGATCAGTTCCTTGACTCCTCCCGCCGCCAGGGCTTCGGCCTCGGCGACGATTTCATCCAAAGGACGGGAGCGGAATGGACCCCGCAACCGGGGAATGATGCAGAACGTGCAGGGGTTGTTGCACCCTTCGGCGATCTTCAGATAGGCGGAGTGGGAGGGGGTGGTCAACAGACGCGGGGCCAGCTCCGAGGCGTTCGTGAAATCCGCCTCCGGCATGGGGGTGATGGGGATGGCGAGCCGCTCCAGGACTTGATCGTGCCCGGTGGTGCCGGCCAACAGATCGATGCCGGGCATCTCGGCGATCAGCCGATCCCCGTAACGCTGCGCCAGACAGCCGGTGACCACCAGGCGCTTGCCCGGATAGGCCGCCTTGAGGGCCGACATCTCCAGGATCGCCTCCCGGGATTCGGCTTCCGCATCCGCCTTGAAGCCGCAGGTGTTGACCAGCAACACATCCGCTTCCAGCGGGTTCGAGGTGGGTTCGTATCCCCCATCCAGAAACCGGCCCAGCAGACGTTCCGCGTCCACCACGTTTTTCGGACACCCCAAAGAGATCAATCCCACCCGCTTGGCGCGGGGTTTCTTGAGGCGTTTCTTCCAGTCGCCGGCCACGTTCTACTCCCGGAAATTGGTGAATTGCAGCGGCAGTTCGTACCCGGCGGCCTTGATGCTGGCAATGGCCTCTTGCAGGTCGTCGCGTTTTTTGCCCGTCACCCGCACCTGTTCGCCTTGAATGGAGGCTTGTACCTTGAGCTTGGCAGCCTTGATCCCGGCCACGACCTTTTTGGCCAGTTCCGAATCCAGTCCCTGGCGTACCGTGATCTGCTGACGCTTCGAGCCCAGCGAGGCCGCCTCCACGGTGCCGTAGTCCAACACCTTGAGATCCACCTTGCGGCGCACCAGTTTTTCTTTCAGCACATCCAGCACCTGGGCGAGCTTGTAGTCGTCGTCCGCGGTCACCTTGAGGATGGCCTCCTCCCGCTCCACCTTGCACTTGGAGCCGCGAAAATCATAGCGCGTGGCAATCTCTTTGGTCACCTGATTGACCGCGTTGTCCACCTCCTGCAAATCCACCTCGGAAACCACGTCGAATGATGGCATTGCCCGTCCTCCAGTTTCGTTTTTTTAGTGCGCGTTCTTGTCGGTTTTGTCGTTGTTTTCGATGATGTCCACATCTTTGGGCACGTCGAAGCGGAAACGTTCCGGGGGCACCTCTCCGTTGGCGCGCCAATTCACGAAACGGATCCGCGAGCGGTGTTTGAGGGAGTCTTCGACCACGAAATCGTCGATCTCATCTTTCTGGGGGTGGAGGCTGATGGCGATCCAGTGGATCGAGCCTTCGTGGATGGGCCGCAGCAACACCGCCATCTGACCCGCCTTGGGACTGGGGGTCACCTCCCAGGTGAAGATCTCCTCCAGCTTTTTGCCGGAGGTCAGAAAGCCCGCCGGGGTTTTTTCCAGCCGGCCTGCCGGGGAGCGGGTCACCTGCTTGAGATCCGGTTCGTAAAACCAGACCATGCGGCCATCCGACACGATCACCTGCTTGTAAGGCGCGGAGTAGTCCCAGCGGAATTTTCCGGGACGACTGGCGGAAAATTGGCCTCGGCTCTCCTGGGGTTCTCCGGCTTCGGCGTCCAGCAGACGCTGTTCAAATTCCGCCTCCACGCTTTTCAGCCGATCCATGAAGGCCTGCAACCGTTTGACTTCCGGGGGTGTCTCTTCTTTGATCGTTTTGGCTTCCTGGGGGGTGGTCTGGGGCGTCTGGGGAGGCGGGGTCGCCTTGACCGCCTTGACCCCCTGGGACGGGTCGGTGGGCTTGACCGCTTCGGCGGCCTCGGCCCGTTGCGCGCACCACCCCAGACCCAGGGCGCAGACCATCACCACTCCCCGGCGGGTCAGGGGGTGTTGCAACCAGGATTGTCTCGAAAGATTTATCATTGGCATGAATTTCGCATTTTACGATGTGGAATAATAGCCGGAATTGGGCTGTCAACCGTTTGTCGCTTTCACGGTGCGAGACCTTTATGGACATGACATCCTTCCCCGATTTGAGCCTTTGGGAGACGCCAAACCCAGTGGTGAACCCGGACCCTCCCGCCGCGCCCGATGAGGATCTCGCGGCGGTCATGGAAAAACTCGCCCGTTGGTTGACCCAGACCCTGCCCGTGGAGATGGTAGCTTACTGGAATCCCCGTCAACGCAAAAGTCATTTGCTGTGTTTGGCTCCCAAGAATGCGTGTCAGGAGCTGGAAGGGATGGTCCGGGGGCTGATGGAGGGGAGTGTTCCACGCATTCGTCATTGGCGTCAACAGCATTGGTTTTTTCATCTGTGGATGGGAACACCTTTGGATGCCTGGGATCGTCTGCTCATCGTGGAACGGAGCGGTTCCCTCACCGCCGAGGAGTACAATCTGTTGATCCAGGAAGCGGTCCGCGCTTTTCGGGATAGCCTGCACGCCGCCGATCAGCCCGCCAGTCGCAGGGTCTCCGTGTCGGCGGACTGTCTCAACAGTTCCCGGGCCTGTTGAAACACCTGAGGGGGATAGAATCCGGCCCGACGTTCATCCCGGATCTGTTCCACAAAGCGGTCCAGCTCTCCCGGAGCGGCGTGGACACTGGCCAAGGCTCCTCCCGCCACCCTGCCGGGGGGTGACAGTTCCACCCGGAACGCCGGCGTGGTCCACTGCCCCTTGCGGTCCGGAGGAACGGACCAAGCCGTGGAACGGTGCAATACCTCCATCCGTTTCCAATTCCCCTGTTTTTCGTACACGACCCCGCAATCGGTTGCCGGACCACTTTCCGGTGTCACACTGCGTCCCATCAAACGGGCCAGGGTCTGTCCCCGCCGCGACAAGGAGACGCGAAACGCCCGCAGGGACCAACGGCTTTGTCCGGGTTCGGTCGGGGTGTCGTGTCTGCCCGAGGTGGCTTCGCCGGTCTGTGCGGCGAGACGGTTCCAGGTCTCTCCGATCCAGCGTGCCGAGGCGTGAAGCCAGCGTTCCAGTGTGATCATGTCGTGACAGCATTCCGCAGGGTCGGTGGATCCGAGGGGCGTTTTTGTTGCCGATCCTTGGGCGTGGGACGGGGGATTCCGGAACAAAGGCCGCTTGGGTATGAATATCGGTTTTCATGTTTTCAATAACGTCCAAACGGGTCGCCGTCAAGAGGAGGAGAGGGGATGAGGGCGGTGTGGTCCGTTCTTTTTGGGGGAGGGTTGTTTGGTCAAGAATGGCCATCACCGGGAGAGGGACTCGTCAGACGGGTGGGAATGCCGTAGAATGGCCATTCCATCGTTGACACCGACCAGGGCAGGAGCGCGAGAATCATCATGATATCAAGATTTCAGGAGATCCATGCGGGCATTACCCGGATCGATGTGGAGTACACCCGGAGCGGATTCGCGGCAGCCTGGCTGATCCGCGAGGGGGAGCGGGCCGCTTTTGTGGAGACCGGTCCTTTGCCATCGGTGCCGATCCTGCTGGAGGCGTTGACCCGTCAAGGATTGACCCCCGAGGCGGTGAGCGCGGTGATCGTCACCCATGTCCATCTGGACCATGCGGGGGCGGCGGGGGAGTTGCTGCGTCACCTGCCGAATGCGACGCTCTATCTGCATGCCCAGGGGGTCAAGCATCTGGTGGATCCCTCCCGGCTGGTGGAAGGAGCCAAGGTGGTGTATGGGGAGGAGCGTTTTCTGGCCACTCTGGGCGGGGCGGTGCCCATCGATCCGGCCCGGATGCATACCCCGGTGGATGGGGAGTCGCTGGATCTGGCGGGGCGCTCCCTGGTGTTTCTGGATACCCCGGGACACTCCCTGAACCATTTGTGCGTGCTGGATACCCGTTCCAACGGACTGTTCACCGGGGATGCCTTCGGGCTTTCCTATCGGGTCTTCGATGGGGGGATCCGGCCTTTGATCGTGCCCGCCACCACCCCCACCCAGTTCGACATCGACCAGTCCCGGGCCACGGTGCGCCGTCTGGCCGCCTTGCAACCCGACTGGCTCTATTTGACCCACTTCGGACCGTTGCGGTTCGAGTCCGGCTTGGCCGACGATCTGGATGCCCAGTTGGCCGGGTATCAACAGGTGGCGGAACAGGAAGGGGCGGATCTGTCGATTCCCGCCTTGACCGCCGCCCTGGCGGAACTTACCAAGGCCCATGGCCGGCGGATCGGCATGCCGGAGGTGCCGGACTGGGAGATGTTCGCCATGGATCTGAACCTGAACGCCCAGGGGTTGGCGATCTGGCGGGAACGGGCGTTGCGGCGGGCGGCGGGGTGATGGAGCTGACCTCCGGGGCCCGTGTGGCTGTGATCGGCGGCGGGCCTGCCGGTTCCCTGAGTGCCTATTTCTTGCTGGATCTGGCCCGGCAGACCGGCCTGACGTTGCAGGTGGATCTGTTCGAGCCGAGGGATTTCAACCAGACCGGTCCTCCGGGCTGCAACATGTGCGGCGGGGTGATCTCCGAGTCCCTTATGCAGAAAATGGCCGCCGAGGGGATCACCCTGCCCAAGGAACTGCTGCTCGACGCCATCGATTCGTATGTGTTGCATACCGATTCCGGCGCGGCGGCCATCCGGCCTTTGCAAGAGGAGATGCGCATCGCCTCGATTTTTCGGGGGGCCGGTCCCCAGGGGGCGGAAAGCCAAAGCCCTTTGCCCTGGAGCAGTTTCGATCAACACCTGATGCAACTGGCCCAGGGGCTGGGCGCCCGTCATGTGGCCCGCAGGGTGCGTCAACTGGTCCGGGACTCGGAGGGCAGGCTGGAGGTCCATCTGCAACCGGCCAAAGGAGAGTCGGATGAGCCGGAAGGGCCGTATGGGGTGTATGATTTCCTGATCGGCTGCGTGGGGTTGAACGGAGCCGGGGTGCGGCTTTTCGAGGAGCTGGACTTTGGCTATCAGCCTCCCAAAACCGATCGGGCCTGGGTGGCGGAGTTCTATATGGGGGCCGAAGAGGTCCGCCGGCGGCTTGGCCACGCCATGCACATCTTTTTGCTGGATATCCCTGGCATGAAATTCGCTGCCATGACCCCCAAGGGCCATTATGCCACGTTTATCATTCTGGGGGACGATGTCAACGAGGAGGTGGCCAGACATGTCTGCCTCTCCCCCCATGTCCGGGAGCTGTTTCCCGAAGGGTGGGAGACTCCGGTGCGTCCCTGCCGGTGTCAGCCCCGGATCAACATCGGGCCGCCGGTCCATCCGTTCGGCGACCGGGTGGTGCTGGTGGGGGACTGCGCCAGCTCCCGTCTCTACAAGGACGGCATCGGCGCCGCCTATCGCATGGCCAAGGTGTGCGCCCTGACCGCCGTGACCCGGGGCATCTCCGCCGAGGATTTCCGGCAGGGCTACTGGCCCGCCTGTCAGGAGATGGACCGGGACAATCGTTTGGGCCATATGCTGTTTTCCATGGATGGCTTGATGCGTCATCTGTCGTTTTTCCGCTGGGCCATGGTGACGGTCATCCGGGAGGAGCAGTCCCGGACCGACGATCCCCGCCGGTTGAGTTCCGCCATGTGGGACACCTTCACCGGCAGCGCCAGTTATCGCCACATTTTCCGGCGCGCATTTCATCCGCTGGTTTTGTGGCGTCTGTGCGTGGCCATGCTGCGCTCGTTGCTGCCCGCTGGCCGGGAGCGTTGACGGACGCTTGGGTTGTTTGGATGGCAAAGGAGACCTTCCATGTTGTTCGACTCGGAAAAACCCTCCCTGGGCCGGGAGTTCGCGGACGGAGAGGTGATCTTGCGGGAAGGGGATGTCGGGGATTGCCTGTATGTGATTCTGGAAGGTCAGGCGGAGGTGGTGGTGGATGACGGGGGCGAGGAGCCTTTGCGTCTGGCGGTATTGGAAAAGGATGGCTTTTTTGGCGAGATGTCCCTGTTTTCCGATTATCCCCGGGTGGCTACGGTGCGGGCTTTGGGACCGGTGCGGGTGATGACCGTGGACAAACGGGGATTGTTGCGCTGGTTGGGGGATGATCCCACCTTGAGCCTGCGCATTTTGTTGAAAATGGTCGAACGCATTCGTCTGCTGGTGTCCGAGGTGATCCGGTTGCGCAAGGCGTTGCGCGAGCGCGGGGATGGTTGATCCATGCTCAGGAATTTGATTTTTTTTGTGCTGTTCCGGCCCGAGGGACTGTTCACCCGTCTGCGGGCTTATGATCTGTTCCGATGGGCCTTTGTGCTGCAACTGGTCCGCTGGGAATCCACGGCCTTGACCACCATGGTCACCTTGTATCACGAACGCAGCGCCATGTTGCTTCCGGTGCCTTTTGGCATCGATCCAGTGATTTATCGTTTTGTCGAAATTTTCGCCTATGGTCCCTACGGATTGCTCATGATCACGATCATGGCGTATGTGATTTGGGTTCACGGGGCGCCGTATGCCACCATCAGTCCTTTGACTATGCGCAAGGCATGGACTTTGCTCGGTTTTTGTTTCTTTGGTCCCTGGCTGCCCAGCCTGTGTGTGGACAGCTTTTTGATCATGCTCGGTTTTGGCGGCCCGGAGGTGATCATTCCGTGGCATGTGACCATCGTGGCTGCGGAAAGCCTGTTCACCGCGGCGGGATTGCGTTCGATTTTCGGCATTCCCAAAGGACGCGCCTTGACGCTGGGGGGATTGGCCGGAGTGATGTTCTTGATCCTGGCCGGATCGGTGATCCGTTGATTATGGAATCCCTTCCCAAAAGGGATTGACCGATATGCCCTGGTTTGCGAAACTTCCCATGATGGCAGGGATTTTTCTGGTGCGTGGTGGGCAACCAAGGAGGCTCGGGGGGGTCGGGCGAGGATGAGACTTTTGGAGTCCCTCTCTTTTCAGGTGAAGTTGTTGCTGATCCTGCTCATTCCGTTGAGCGGGATTTTGGGGTTGGGAATCGTCGGCGTCCAGGAAAAACGGATCCTCACCGATCAGATGGAACGGATGAACCGTCTTTCCGGTCTGGTGGTGAACATCAGCGATCTGGTCCACGAGATCCAGCGGGAACGGGGCGTGACCGCCGGGTTTCTGGGCAGTCGGGGGGAGCGCTTTCGGGAGGATCTCACCCGTCAGCGACCCGGTACCGATCAGGCACTGAAACGCCTGACCCAACGACTCGCCACCCTGCATTTTTCCGGAGTCCGGGAAGACGATTCCACCGGCTTCATCCGGACCGCCCTGGAACCCATGCAACGCCTGGAGACGCTGCGACGTCGCATGGACGCCCTGGAGATGTCCAGCGGGGATGCCATCGATTATTACTCCGGGGTTAACGGGGGGTTGCTTCAAGCCATCGATCGGCTCTCCGGCCTGACCGCCACGGTGGAGATGTCCACCCTCACCAAAAATTACAATAATTTTTTGCAAGGCAAGGAACGGACCGCGCAGGAACAGGCGATCATCGTCGATACCCTGACCGCGGGTCGTTTCGCTCCCGGCATCTATCGCCGTTTCAGCGCTCTGGTCTCCGAGCAGCAGACCTTATTCGGGATCTTCCGTGCCATGGCCGACCCCGGCGAGCGGGAGTTGTTCGAGTCCATGGCCCGTGGCCCGGTGGCCGGCGCGGTGGCGCGGATGGAAACGGAGATTTTCAAGATCGGGCATGCCAGCTCTCTTTATGTGTTGCTGGGGCAGTTGTACCAGAACATGGCGTTGCGGGGGGCGTATCACTCCATCAAGAACCTGTTGATCCGGGGATCCCTGTACGGTTTCGCCCCGGGAGCCTTTGATCCGCAGGAGCAACAGAATCACTACCGGCAGCAGTTCGCCCACAATCACCGGGAGATCCGGCAGATCGTGGAGCAGATTCGCGCCTTGCCTTCCTCGGAGTTGACCCCGGAACAGCGGCTGGATGTGGAGATCGTCTGGGCCAATGTCGAGGCGTATCATCGCAGTGTGGATGTGATCATCGCCTTGCAGAATCAGGGCAGGCATTTGCACGAAATCGACCGGGATGTGGAGTCCGGGGTCAAGATCGACGACTATCCGGCGGATGAGGCGATTCGGCGTCTGGTGGCCTCCACGCAGGTGGGACGGTTTTCCATCGATGCCAACCACTGGTTTCAGACCATCAGCGCCCGGATTAACGGCCTGAAGGGGCTGGAGGATCGTCTGGCCGGACAGTTGCAAGAGCGGGGTGGGCTTTTGGCCCGAGAGGCCAAACAAGGACTGTTTGGATATCGGTTGTTCACGTTGGCCATCATGGCCATTTCGTTGGGATTTGGTGTCACCCTGGTCCGTCAGTTGCGCGACAAGGCCAATCGGATCGTGGCCGTGAACCGGCAGATCGCCCTGGGGGATCTGAAGGCCCGCATTCCGGTGGCCGAAAGCGCCACCCTGGATGAACTCGACCGCATCGCCCTTTCCATGAACCGCATGGTGGAGGGGCTGGATCACACCACCCGACTCAATCAGCAGACCATGCGCGCCTTGGAAGAGTCCGAAGGCCGGATCCGCTCCATGCTCGAAACCGCTCCGGATGCGATTCTTTCCTTGAATGCTTCCGGTCAGGTGGAATCGGTCAATCCGGCGGGGGAGGAGCTGTTCGGATATTATCCCGGCTCGATGATGGGTTGTTCCATCGAAGAACTGGTGCCGGATCTGCCCGCCGTGCTGGCGAATCGATGGGGTTCGGGTCGTCTGGGGGACGGACGGGCGGTCCATGTGACGCTGGAAATGGAAGGACAGTGCCGGGATGCGGGCATTTTTCCGGTGGAAGTCTCCCTGAAAGGCTACGAGGTGGGTTCCGGGAGTCGTCATTACACCCTGATTCTCAAGGACATCACCGAGCGCAAGCAGGTCAAGGCCGCCCTGGATCGGGCCTACAGCGATCTGGAAGAGCGGGTGCGGGCCCGGACCACGGAGCTGGAACAGACCAATCAACAACTGTTCGCCGAAATCGACGAGCGCATTCGCGCCGAACAGGGGTTGACCCTGGCGGCCAAGGTGTTCGAGACCGCCACCGAGGGGATTCTGATCACCGATTCCACGGGACGCATCATCACCTGCAATCAGGCTTTCACCGGCATTTCGGGTTATGGCCAGGAAGAGGTGTTGGGACGCAATCCCAGCATGTTGAGTTCCGGTCGTCACGATGGGGCTTTTTACACCCAGATGTGGGATGGCATCCGGGAGACCGGCTCCTGGTCCGGCGAGGTCTGGAACCGGCGCAAGAACGGCGAGATTTTTCCCCAACGGGTCTCCATCACCGCCGTGTGGAACTCGGTCAACGAACTGACCCATTATGTGGGCATCTTTTCCGACATCACCAAGCTCAAGGAGACGGAAAAACGCCTGGAGCAGATGGCCTATTTCGACGCTCTCACCCATCTGCCCAATCGGGTGTTGTTCCGGGACCGGTTGCAGCAGGAACTGGACAAAAAAAGCCGCAACGACATGAAACTGGCGGTGCTGTTCATCGATCTGGATCGTTTCAAGCATGTCAACGACTCTTTGGGGCACTCCGCCGGGGATCAGTTGCTGGTGGAGGTGGCGGAGCGTATCCGGGTTTGTCTGCGCAAATACGATACCGTGGCCCGTCTGGGGGGGGATGAGTTCGCGGCCATCATCACCGGTTTGAAAAATGGCCGGGACGCCGCCCCCGTGGCCCGCAAGATCATCGACAACTTGAAAAATGTCTTTTTGCTCAACGGTCACGAGGTATTCATCGGCGCCAGCATCGGCATCAGTGTGTTTCCGGGGGACGGGGATGAAATCGAAACCCTGACCAAACACGCCGACATCGCCATGTACAAGGCCAAGGAGAGCGGTCGGGGAGTCTTCAAGTTTTTCGAGGAGGCGATCAACGCGGGTTTGCAGAATCATTTGCAGATGGAAAGCGCGTTGCGCAGCGGATTGCGCAACGGGGAGTTCTCGGTTCACTACCAGCCCAAGGTGTCGTTGGCCAGCGGTCGCATCATCGGCATGGAGTCTTTGGTGCGCTGGTTTCCGCCCCAGGGTCCGATGATCTCTCCGGCCCGTTTCATTCCGGTGGCGGAGGAGACCGGATTGATTCTGCCCCTGGGCGCCAAGGTGTTGCGGGATGCCTGCGGTCAGGCCGCCGCCTGGCGGAACGAGGGGCAGGAGATTCGCATGGCGGTGAATCTTTCCGCTTTGCAGTTCCAGAAAAGCGATCTGGTGGACGAGGTGCGCGCCGTGCTGGAGGAGACCGGGTTGCCAGCCGGTGCGTTGGAGTTGGAAATTACCGAAAGTATGGTCATGGGCAATGTGGAAAAGTCCATCGAGCGGATGCGCAACCTGAAGGATCTGGGTTTGACCCTGGCGGTGGACGATTTCGGCACCGGCTACTCTTCCTTGAATTATCTCAAGCGGTTTCCCATCGACACCTTGAAGATCGATCAGTCGTTCGTGCGGGATCTGGGCAACACCCGGGAGGGATTGGCCATTGTGCTGGCGATCATCTCCATGGGGCGGGCGTTGAACCTGGAGATCGTCGCCGAGGGGGTGGAGACCCGCGAGCAGATGTTGTTGCTCAAAGAGCATGGTTGTCATGAGTTGCAGGGATATTTCTTCAGCAAGCCGGTCTCTGCCGAGGGGATTCGGGAGTTGTTCGACCAGGGACGGACGCTGGACGATCTTTAGGTCGTTGGCGGGATGGCCCCCGTTTCTTGGGTGGTGTCTGGCGGAGTCTGGTGGGGTTTGGTGTCCGGCGTGATCGGGCATGAGTGGCGAAGGAAAAAGGGGGGGGATCGATGCAGGGGATGTGGGGGCAGCTCCGTTTCAAGGTATTGGTATTGTTGGTGTGCGCCTTGTTGGTCATCGTGGGATTGAGTGGCAGCGCC
This sequence comes from Magnetococcales bacterium, assembly GCA_015231755.1. Taxonomy (NCBI): domain Bacteria; kingdom Pseudomonadati; phylum Pseudomonadota; class Magnetococcia; order Magnetococcales; species Magnetococcales bacterium. The sequence continues at coordinate 31,654 of JADGAZ010000030.1, forward strand.
ACCATGGAACGATTGGCCCAGTCCCGGGAGGCGGGCTTGCATGTGGATCTGGCGGAGTTGGCGGTTTTGAGTGGCACCGTGATCCACGAGGGTCAGAAGGAACGGGGATTGACCTCTGGATATCTTTCCAGTGGCAAAAAACGGTTCCGTCCGGAACTGGAGGCCCAGCGGATCGTCACGGATCGGGTGATCGAGGCGTGGCGTGTTTGGTTCGATCAGGAGAGATGGCGGCATTTCGCTCCGTCTTTGGCCGTTTTGGTGGAGCGGTCCGCCAACAGCGCAACCCGGCTCAAGGCCATCCGGCAGGAAGCGGACAGCGACAAGGGCAGCGCTTCGGTGGTGGTGCCGAAATACACCCAGGAGTTGGCCCTGCTGTTGGAGTTGATCGCGGATTTGCCGGCCCACTCCCACAACGTGGCATTGGCGGCCCGGGCGTTGGCTTATGCCCATCTGGTTTCGGGCAAGGAGTTGGCGGGTCAGGAGCGGGCCTTGATGATGGCGGTTTTTACCTCGGATCGTTTCGATGCGGGCAAATTGACCCAGTATTCCGCCCTGGTGGGGGGGCAGGCGGTCTATTTCAAGAGTTTCTCCGGTCTGGCGACGCCGGAAGAGATCGAACGGGCCCGGCAAGTTTTCGCCTCCCCGGTGGAAGCGGAGGTGCAACGGATTCGTACCCTGGTGTTCGACAAGGCTTTGACCGGGGGATTCGGTTTGGATCCGGGGGTATGGTTTCAGGCGGCCACCAGGCGCATCGACCTGTTGAAAGAGGTGGAAGAGCAGGTGGCCCAGGATCTGGGGGTTTTGTCCCAGGGGATGAAAATTCGGGCGGATCGGGCTTTCTGGAGTTATTTGTCCGGAACCCTGGTGGTGGTGGGTGGACTGCTGACCGTGGTGGTGGTGGGCATGATCTCCGTGGGACGGCGGTTGCGTCGCACGCTGGCGGGATTGCAACGGCTGGGACAAGGGGATTTGACCGGTCGGATCGATGTGGGCGGGGCGCAGGATGAACTGGGGGCGATTGCCAATGGAATCAATACCATGGCCACGGCTATGGCGTCCAATTTGCGCACCGTGCATACCGAAGCCGCA